>CANQKG010000100.1 GCA_947624425.1 uncultured Clostridia bacterium
GGGGAGGAGGAAGCCCGCGCATTGGAGCAGCGGCTGGAGGAGGAGATCAAAAATCTCTGCCTCGAAACGCTGGAAAAATCGGCGTCCGCGTTTCATGCCGACGTGCTGAGCCTCAGCAATATCCTCTGGCAGAATCACGCTTCGGAGTTTCTCTCCAGGCGGGAGAACTGGGAGAACTCGCTGGAGGATTTTATTTTTGACGTTCGGGTAGACGCCACCCTGGACAGGCACGCGGCGGGCAGCGCCAATCATACGACTTAGACTTGCAATCGGTTTTGCGGTATGGTATGATATCCTTAACAGGGGTAGGACAGAGGAACAAGACCCAAAACGGCTATGCCGGAAGGAGGACATTATGAGTAAAATGGGATTTCAGAGAATGAGAACACTGCTGCTTGCCGCATTGCTGCTGACCACCACAGGCTGCGGCGCGGGCGGTCAGGGCAGTACCTCTTCCACTGCGGCGGAGGGGACGGTCACAGTCTATGACGGCGGCAGCTGGGTCGCGGCGAAAGCAGGCGATACGCTGGAGCTGAAGCTGGACGGGGAGACCAAGATCAACCGGATCCGCATCAATGAGGTGACCTACGGTGCGGTGCAGACCTTCCATATCGAGGTGCTGGACGGCGGCGAGTGGAAGCGTGTGTATGATAACGACTATATTCTGGCAGGGCGTACCTGCATTCTGCCGGAGGATGTGACCACCACCGGCGTGCGGCTGGTGATCGACAGTCTGGCGGAGGAGGCAACGATCGATTCGTTTTCCGCCGACTATCAGGAAAGCAACGGAAACAGCGCTTTTATGAATGTCGGTTACGCCAGCAGTCAGTGGTATGAAACGCTGGGTGAAGGCTTTAAGAACACGCCGGATCAGCTTGATACCATGACCGATCTCATCATGATCAACAACTTCACCTTTGATAAAGAGGGTAATTTTGCAATCACCGCGAAAAAGGGCGGCGCAAAATCGCACCCGCAGGATTCCGCCGAGGGCAGGGCGCTTTTGGATCAGTGGATCGCACAGCTTAAAAGCGACTGCCCGAATCTCGCGGCGGGCAAAACGCGGCTTTGGTTCTGCCTGACCGCCGTTGATAACGACGCTAAGGTGTCCGGCGCGTTCAACGATGAGGCGGTTCGCACCAAGTTTGTGT
This sequence comes from uncultured Clostridia bacterium, assembly GCA_947624425.1. Lineage (GTDB taxonomy): Bacteria > Bacillota > Clostridia > Oscillospirales > Ruminococcaceae > CANQKG01. The sequence goes on from CANQKG010000100.1 coordinate 1,152, forward strand.
CCGAGGTGGTAAAGCTGGCGCAGGCGTATCAGATGTACGGCGTCGATGTGGACTGGGAGTATCCCACCACCGACGAAAGCCTGAGCGCGTTCCACCTGCTTTTGCAGACCCTCTCCGAGCAGCTTCACGCGGCGGGGATCAAGCTCTCCTGCACCGCCTGCCCGAACTATAAGAAGTTTTTGGATAAGGAACAGTATGACGTACTGGATTATGTCAGCTGGATGACCTACACCAATAACCAGAACGATTCCGAAAATGTGCAGGCACAGGTGCCTTATTACAAGATGAGAAACCTCATCAACGAGACGATCGAAAAGGGCTGCGATCCCGCGAAGATCTGGATCGGGCTGCCCTACTTCGGTAAACCGGTCGGCAAGCCGGCGGCGACCTATCGTGAACTCGCCATCGAGTATCTCAAAAAGAACGATACCCTGCCGAAGGGACTCAACCGGATCGAGAAGGACGGTCTGGAGTACCTGTATAACGGCGCTTACCTGTTGGAGGATAAGGTGGCGTTTGCGGCGGAAACCGGCTGCGGCGGCGTGATGAGCTGGTGGTACGGTCAGGACGTGGACGCTTTTGCCGACAGTGAAACCGATACGGCAAAGGGCGTGACCATGACCGGCGAGCAGTCGCTGGTGCGGACGGTGTATGAAGCGGTGGAGCGCTTCACCGGCGTCGATCCCAGAGGATAACATCATCGATGATGGTGTGCGGTATATCGAATTCTTCACTAAGCTAAATGCTGTTGCCAATGCCTCCCTTGTCAAAGGGCTTTGCCGCCGAAGCGCGCCCTGTGGGCGATGAAGCGAGGCGAGAATGGCGCCGCGGCACCCGCAGGGCACAAGATCAATTTTGCGCGAGCGTCATCGCGAGCAAAAGTAAAATTGGGCACCGCAAGAGGTAAGGACTGCGCGTGATGCGTTTTCCTAAGCTAAATGCTGTTGCCAATGCCTCCCTTGTTAAAGGGAGGGGGACCGCGCAAAGCGCGGTGGAGGGATTCAATTTCTCAAAGAGCAATCAGTAACGGGAAAATTTATAATCCGTCACGAAGGCCGTCCAGTCGCCGCCTTCCGTGACACCTTGAGAGAAAACCGGCGCAGGCGGTGTCAGAATTGGCACAAGCCAAGCCGGTTTTCGACGAAAAGGGGGAATCGGGGGCTTTGCCGCCGAAACGCGCCCTGCGGGCGAAACAGTGAGGCGGGAATGGCGCGGCGGTCAATTTTGCGCGAGCGTCACCGCGAGCAAAAGCAAAATTGGGAACCGCAAGAGAGCAAACAAAGAACAAGGCGAGTAAAACGAGCCGCAGTGATTTTGTTTGTCCCTCGAAGCGTGTCGAAAAATCGACACGCTCAACCCGGCGGAAAGCATTGCTTTTCGCCGGGTTTTTTGTTATACTTCTTGTAACGGGATGTTTTGAGAAAGGGAGGAGATCGAATGAAACGGCTGAGTATGCCAAGGCTGATGCTCAAGTGTGCGGTACAGGGATTTGTGGCGTCGCTTTTTTGTCAGCTTCTCAATTTGGGGAGCGCTTATTTTACCACAGTCTGGTGGTCGCGGCTGATCGTGCTGCTCTGCGACGTCGGGCTGTATGTGTCGCTGCTCTATGCCGCAATCTGGAAGCATGGGGATAAGGATCACAATATGGCAAATTTCGGACATATTGAGCCCGACCTCAACCGCGGCTTTGCGGCCGCTCTGCCGGTTGCGGGATTCTATTTTGTGCTGTCGGCCGCTATGGTGCTGGCAAAGCTGTCGGTACTGCCTGCACAGATTTTGGTGTGGTTCCGCCTGCTCTGCCCGCAGCTGCTTCAGCTTTACAATATGCAGTTACCGGCTCTCCCGACCGAATATACGGCTGCGCCTTTTACCGATCTCACCGCCGTTTCCTGGCCGCTGTTATTGGTCTGCTGTCTCCTTTCGATCCTCCTTCCGCTGTTGACCTGCGGGATCGGTTTTCGCTTCGGCTATCGGGGGATACAGCTTGGCGACCGGCTGGTTTATAAAAAGAAAATCGACTGATTTTGGCGTATAACCCTTCCCGCTCACCGCATAGAGATGTGGTGAAGGAGGGATGAGGATGCGGTTTTCCCGTACCGTTCGTTTGTATCTGCCGGTCTGTATCGGTCTTTTTCTGCTGATCGTATCGCTTTGCCTGACCGCCTGTTTTCGGGCGGTGCGCGCCGGCTCCGCCGCCGTAACGCCCGCCTGTCCGTCCGTGATTTTAGATCCCGGGCATGGCGGCGTGGACGGCGGCGCCATCGGTGCTTCCGGCACGGTCGAAAAGGAGATCAATTTGCAGATTTCCCTGATCCTGCGGGATCTGCTTCGGATGTCCGGCTGTACTGTTTATATGACCCGCGAAACGGACGGCGATCTTGCCGACAGCGGGATCGACAGCATCGGCGGCAGAAAGCGCTTAGATATGCACCGCCGCCTTGCGCTGATGCAGGCGCATCCCGAAGCGATCGTGCTGTGTATCCATCAGAATCTCTATACCGAGGAGCAATATCACGGCGCCCAGATGTTTTACAGCCCGAACCATCCGGAAAGCGAACGGCTGGCGGCGTGTCTGCAAACGGCGTTTGTCTCGCTGCTCCAGCCGGATAATACACGGCAGATCAAGCCTGCCGGAAAGTCAATCTATCTGCTTTATCACAGCAAAACGCCTACCGTGCTGGCAGAGTGCGGCTTTCTCTCCAATCGGGAGGAGGAAGCGCTGTTGAAAACCGAAGCGTACCGGCAAAAGGTCGCCATGGCGCTTTATCAGGGCATTCTGACATTTTGGGAGGAAACCGAGTAGAAAGGAAAGGATATGGCAAAAGGAAAACCGGTTTATATCTGCAATGAGTGCGGGTTCGAGTCGCCGAAATGGAACGGGCGCTGTCCTTCCTGCGGCGCGTGGAACTCTTTTGAGGAACAGCTGCCGGCGCCGTCTGCCGTCATGGGCGGTGGAAGTCGGCAGGCGGCAGCCTGCCTGTCCCTTGCCGAGATCGGGACAAAGGCGGAGGTGCGCTGCAAAACCAATGTGGAGGAGCTCGACCGCGTGCTGGGCGGCGGGATCGTCCGCGGCTCGCTGATTTTGCTCGGCGGCGATCCGGGGATCGGCAAATCCACGCTGCTGCTGCAGATTTGCGAATATCTTAAAAACGATCTGAACATCCTCTATGTATCGGGGGAGGAATCGGGCAGGCAGTTAAAGCTGCGCGCCGAGCGATTGGGCGTCACCTCGGACAGCCTGTCGATCCTCACCGCAAACGACATGGACGCGATTGCCGCCACCATCGAGCAGACAAAGCCGGAGCTAGTGATGATCGACTCGATCCAAACCATGAGCCTGAGCGGTATTTCCTCCACAGCCGGGAGCATCACCCAGGTGCGGGAATGTACCAATCTGCTGATGCGGCTGGCAAAGTCGATGGATATTTCGATCATGCTGGTCGGCCATGTGAATAAGGACGGCGCGATTGCCGGTCCGAAGGTGCTGGAGCACGCGGTCGATGTAGTGCTGTATTTCGAGGGGGATCGGAATTTTTCCTACCGGATCCTTCGCGCGGTCAAGAACCGGTACGGCTCCACCAATGAAATCGGCGTGTTTGAGATGAAAAACAGCGGCTTGGAGCAGGTGCCGAATCCGTCCCAAATGCTGCTGGACGGCAGACCGCAGGGGGTGTCCGGCACCTGTGCCGCCTGCGTGATGGAGGGCAGCCGCCCGCTTATACTGGAGGTACAGGCTCTGGTCACCAAAACGAGCTTCGGAAACCCGCGCAGAATGGCGACCGGCTTTGACTATAACCGTGCGGCGCTGCTGCTGGCAGTGCTGGAAAAACGCGCCGGTTATTTCTTCGGCGCAATGGACGCCTATGTGAATGTGGTGGGCGGCTTTAAGCTCGATGACCCGTCTGCCGATCTTTCGGTGGCACTGTCGCTGGTGTCCTCTCTCTGTGACCGTCCGGTGCCGGACGACCTGCTCGCATTCGGGGAGATCGGTCTGGCAGGGGAGATCCGTCCCGTGTCCCATCTCGAGCAGCGCCTGCGGGAGGCAAAGCGGCTGGGCTTTACCCGATGCTTGATCCCGCGTCAGATGTCCCGCTCGGTGGAGGATATCGGCTTGCAGCTGATCCCGGTAAGCTATCTGAAACAGGCGATTGCGGCGCTGGAGCAGTAACGGCAGGCTTGCAGTGACAACAATCGGGGTCGTCGGTCAGCTCGGCTGCCGCAGGCAGGGTGCAGTACCCGTTTGTCTGGTAACGGCACTGCCGCGCACAAAATACCATGCTGTACATCGGCATCACTCTTTTCGACAGGATATTCTTTATTCTGCGAAACACCGGCTTAAAATATTCCGATCGGCAAAAGCAAATAAAGCGTGGCGAAAAATTCGCCACGCTTTCGAGGGACAAACGCAATCGCAGCGGCTCGTTTTACTCGCCTTGCTCTGTGTTTGCTCTCTTGCGGTTCCCAATTTTGCTTTTGCTCGCGGTAACGCTCGCGCAAAATTGACCGCAGCGCCATTCCCGCCTCACTGTTTCGCCCGCAGGGCGCGTTTCGGCGGCAAAGCCCCCGATTCCCCCTTTTCGTCGAA
>CANQKG010000101.1 GCA_947624425.1 uncultured Clostridia bacterium
CTGACGGTGAAGGATCCAAAAGGGAAAACCGTTTTTTCCGAGCTGGGCGAATTGCTCTTTACCCATTTTGGAGTCTCCGGGCCATTGGTGCTGAGCGCCAGCGCCGTGATGCAGGCGGGAAAGCCGTCCGACTACCGCCTTCTGATCGATTGTAAGCCGGGCTTAACGCCGGAGCAGCTGGACGCGCGGCTTCTGCGCGATCTTTCGGAGCATGGCGGAAAGACCATGCTGCGGCTGTTGCCGCTGCTGCTTCCCCGCAAGCTGATCCCGCCCGTTTTGCGGCTGGCGGACATTCCGCCGGAGCGCCGTGCGGATCAGATCACGCGGGAGGAGCGCAGGCGTTTGGGGCAAACGGTGAAGGCGCTCCCGCTGACCCCTGTGGCTTTTCGCCCGATCGAGGAGGCGATCGTCACCTGCGGCGGCGTCGCGCTGCCGGAGGTGGATCCCAAAACGATGGCGTCCAAAAAAGCCGAGGGGCTTTTCTTCGCCGGAGAGTTACTCGATATCGACGGCTATACCGGCGGGTTTAGTTTACAGGCGGCATTTTCGACCGCATATGCCGCGGCATACGGGATTTTGTCCCGGAGAGAGGGGAATTGACAGGATGACGGCTGTTGCCATTGACGGACCTGCGGGAGCAGGAAAAAGCACCATCGCACGGGCGGCGGCAAAGCAGCTCGGCTTTATCTATGTGGATACCGGCGCGCTCTATCGCACGATCGGCTACGCCTGCCTGAAACGGGGGATATCGCCCACGGACAGCGCGGCGGTCGAGGGGATATTACCGGAATTGCAGATCGCGCTCCGCTTCCTTTCCGGCGAGCAGCACACCTTTTTGAATGAGGAAGACGTGTCGGAGATGATCCGCACCGAGGAAGTCTCGATGGCGGCGTCTCACGTGTCCGCCATTCCGGCGGTACGCGCCTTTCTGCTCGATCTGCAGCGGGATTTTGCCAAAACCCAATCTGTGGTGATGGACGGGCGGGACATCGGAACGGTGGTACTGCCTCATGCCGACGTCAAGGTCTTTCTGACCGCCTCCGCAGAGGCGCGGGCGCACCGCAGATGGCTGCAATATCAGGAAAAGGGGATATCCGCCGACGAGCAGGAAATATTAAGAGAAATCCGACAGCGGGACGAAAACGATTCCGGCCGTGAGATCGCGCCGCTGCGCCGTGCCGAGGACGCCGCATTGCTGGATACGACCGAACTGACGCTGGAGGAATCCATTTCGCAGATGATCTCGCTGATCCAATCGAAGATATCATAAAGGGCGGGGATTGCCATGCTGTTTTACCGTTTTGCACGGTTGGTTTGCCGGATCGCGCTGCATCTTGTGTTTCATATTCGAATCGAGGGGCTGGAAAATCTGCCAAAGGAAGGCGGATACATTCTCTGCGCCAATCATACCAGCTATCTCGATCCGCCGCTTTTGGGGCTGCATCTGGACAGGAATGTGCATTTTATGGCAAAGGAAGAGTTGTTTCACAACCGCCTTTTTGCGTGGCTGATCCGCAAGCTGGGCGCATTTCCGGTGGAGCGCGGCAAGGGCGGCGAAGCAAATCCTGCGCTTCAAAAGGCGATCGAGATCGTCGGGGAAGGGCAGGCGCTCGCCCTCTTTCCGGAGGGGACGCGCTCAAAAACTGGAAAGCCGCTTCGTCCGAAATCGGGCATTGTGTTGATCGCCGCGCAGACCGGCGCGGACATTGTGCCGGCGGGCGTCAGTATCCACCGTCCGCTTCGCTTCCGCACCCGGATCACGGTTCGGTACGGGAAGCCGATCTCCAATGCGTCCCTCGGGATCGCCGGCACCTCTCCGCAGGAGTTAAAGCAGGCAAGCCGGACGATCATGGACGCGGTGATTGCCTTGTTGGATGAGGGGATCGCATGAGCATCACGCTTGCCAAAACAGCGGGCTTCTGCTTTGGGGTGGACCGCGGCGTCACACTGGTCTATCGGCTGTTGTCCGAGGGGAAAAGGGTCTGTACGCTCGGCCCGATCATACATAATCCGCAGGTCGTGGAGGATTTAAAAAAGCGCGGCGTGCGGATCGTTTCGGCGCCGGAAGAAGTCATGCCGGACGAGGTCATGGTGATCCGCTCCCACGGCGTTGCCGCCGACGTTTACAAAAAGGCGGACGCCCTCGGCGTAAAATATGAGGATGCCACCTGTCCCTTTGTAGCGAAGATCCATAGGATCGTCGCCGGCTGCAAAAGCGATGAGCTTGTCTTTCTGGCGGGCGACCCCGATCACCCGGAGGTCAAGGGGATATGCGGTCACGCCGTCTGCCCGACTATTGTGTTCCGAACACCGGAGGAGCTTATACAAATCGATCAGGCGCACCCGGAATACCGAAAAAAACAGGTCACTTTTGCCGCTCAGACGACTTTTCAGGCAGATTTGTGGCAAGAATGTGCAAGAACAGCAAAAAAAGTATATACAAATCCAAAAATATTTGATACAATATGTAATGCGACCGATGAACGCCAGTCCGAAGCGAAGGAGATCGCTTCCCGTTCCGACTTCATGATCGTGATCGGCGGTCGCCACAGTTCCAATACCAAAAAGCTCAGCGAGGTATGCAGTACACACTGTCCCACTTTGCTGATCGAAACGGCAGAGGAGCTGCCCGAATCCATGTTGTTAGCGTCAAGTCACATTGGCGTTACAGCCGGCGCATCTACACCGGCGTATATCATTAAGGAGGTTTTCAAAACCATGAGCGAAATGTTGGAAAATCAGGGAGTTGTGAATGAGGAGGCAGGCAAGGAGGACTTTGCGGAGCTTCTGGAGCAATCTCTCAATGAAAAATTATATACGGGGAAGCGGGTAAAAGGCGTAGTCACTTCGATCCAGCCGAATGAAGTGCTGGTCGACGTCGGCGCAAAGCAGGCCGGCTTTGTGTCTCTGTCCGAGCTGACCGACGATCCCTCGCTGAAGGCGGAGGACGTGGTCAAGGTGGGCGATGAGATCAATCTCGCGGTCATCAAGGTAAACGATCAGGAAGGCACCGTCATGCTTTCCAAAAAGCGGTGCGACGCTGAGGAAGGCTTTGAGGAGATCGTCAAAGCGCATGAGGAGGGTACCGTTTTGACCGGTACCGTTGTAGATGTGGTGCGCGGCGGCGTTCTGGTGCTGACCAATAATGTTCGGGTGTTCGTGCCGGCGTCGCAGGCTTCCGGTTCGCGGGTGGAGGATCTTTCCACTCTGCTGAAAAAGGAAGTGCGGTATAAGATCATCGAGGTAAACGAGAACCGCCGCCGTGCGGTCGGTTCGGTGCGCGCGGTGATCCGCGAGGAGCGCGCCGCAAAGCAGGCGGCGTTCTGGGAGAGCGTGGAGGTCGGTCAGATATTCCATGGCGAGGTGAAATCGCTCACCTCTTACGGTGCGTTTGTCGATCTCGGCGCGGTGGACGGCATGATCCATATCACCGAGTTGTCCTGGAAGCGGATCAAGCATCCGTCCGAGGTGGTCAAGGTCGGCGACATGGTGGAGGTCTATGTCAAGGACATCGATAAGGAAGCCAAAAAGATTTCGCTCGGCTATAAAAAGAGCGAGGATAATCCGTGGAACATCTTCCTGTCCAAGTGCCATATCGGCGATGTGATCACCGCCAAGATCGCGTCTCTGACGCCGTTCGGCGCGTTTGCCGAGATCATTCCGGGCGTGGACGGACTCATTCATATTTCGCAGATCTCCACCGAGCGGGTGGAAAAGGCCGGCGATGTGCTGTCGGTCGGTCAGGAGGTCAATGTGAAGATCACCGACATTGATGTGGAACGGAAACGGATCAGCCTGTCGATCCGCGCTCTGCTGGAGGAGGCGGCCGCCGCAAAGGCAGAGGCTGCCGCTGCCGAGCCGGAGGATACCGTGTACTATTCTACCGAGGATCCGAAGCCCGAAGCAGAGCCTGAGACAGAACCGGAATCCGAAGCGGAAGCGGCGCCTGAGGAGCCGTCTGCCGAGTAAAGACTGTGGAAAAGCAAGATACAATTCGTATCTTGCTTTTCTGTCCTCATATTGGGAAAAGGAGGGTGTGCCGTATGCCTGCCGAGGCTATTTTTTGGAGCGTACTGTTTATCCTGCTGTTGGCAGTAGAGATGATGACGACCCAGCTTGTTTCCGTCTGGTTTGCCGCCGGGAGCCTTGCGGCATTCATTGCCGCGATGTGCGGCGGTTCGTTCACCGTACAGTTGATTTTATTCGTGATCGTGTCGGCGGCACTGCTTCCGGTCGCACGGATCGTCTGGAAAAAGCGGAAGCTGTCGCCCACCGTCAAAACAAATGCCGACAGCGTGATCGGCATGATCGGCGTTGTCACCGAAGACGTGGACAATCTCAAGGAGACCGGCAGGGTCAAGGTAAACGGACTGAGCTGGAGCGCCCGGATGGAAACCGGTAATTTTGCCGCTGTCGGTACGGCGGTGCGTATATGCAGGATCGACGGTGTGAAACTGTTAGTGGAACCCGCAGAACAGGAGGAAAAATAAGATGCTGATTTATGTGTTGCTGTTTCTGGTTATTGTGCTGTTGCTGTTGTCGTGCAATGTGCGGATCGTGCCGCAGTCGCAGGAGTATGTGATCGAGCGGCTGGGCAAATATCATCAGACCTGGAGTACCGGCATTCATGTGCTGGTACCGCTGATCGACCGCATTTCCAGAAAGGTCAATTTAAAAGAGCAGGTGGTGGATTTCCAGCCGCAGGCGGTTATCACAAAGGATAATGTCACCATGCAGATCGATACGGTGGTCTTTTTCCAGATCACCGACGCCAAGCTTTACACCTACGGTGTGGATCGTCCGCTTTCGGCGATCGAGAACCTGACCGCCACCACATTGCGGAATATCATCGGCGATCTGGAGCTGGACAGCACGCTGACCTCCCGTGACGTCATCAATACCCGCATCACCGCCATTTTGGACGAGGCTTCGGATAAGTGGGGGATCAAGGTCAATCGGGTAGAACTGAAAAACATCATTCCGCCCAGAGAGATTCAGGACGCCATGGAGAAGCAGATGAAGGCGGAGCGGGAACGCCGCGAGCAGATTTTGCAGGCGGAGGGCAAAAAGCGGAGCCAGATTTTGGTGGCGGAAGGCGAAAAGCAGTCCCAGATCCTCCGCGCCGAAGCGGAAAAGGAAACGCTTTTGCTCCATGCTGACGCGGTTAAGGAGCAGAAAATCAGGGAAGCGGAGGGCGAAGCCACCGCAATTTTGTCGGTGCAGACGGCATTGGCGCAAAGCCTGCGGTTGCTCAGCGAATCGAATCCGACCGATCAGGTGCTGCTTCTCAAAAGTCTGGAGGCATTCCAGAAGGCGGCGGACGGAAAGGCGACCAAGATCATTATCCCGAGCCAATTGCAGGGTCTTGCCGGTTTGACCGCCTCCATCAAGGAGATCATAGATACTCAGAAAGGGGAATAATTTTCTCTTTTCTCTTGCAATGACCCATATATTTTGTTATACTATAACTATATTTAGTGGTAAAGGGGGTCCTTTGCGATGACGGTGGTTTGCTTGTTCGGTTGCCGCGCGGTTGGGCAGGGACTTTCTGTATCTATTTCGGTTCAAACAAGCTGTGGCAGATAACTGCCGCGGCTTGTTTTCTTTTATGGAAGGGGTCTTGAATGATGGCAAAAAAAGTAGCGCTCATCATGGGCAGTGACAGCGATCTTCCGGTCGTGCAAAGCGGGATCAACCGCCTGCGGACGCTGGGG
>CANQKG010000102.1 GCA_947624425.1 uncultured Clostridia bacterium
CCGCCGCAGGAGCAAGCTCCACCAGAGAACCGCGATACATCACGCCGATCCGGTCACTGAGGTACCGCACCACATCGAGGTCGTGGGCGATCAGCAGAAAGGTAAAGCCATGCTCCTTTTGCAGGTGAGCAAACAGATTGAGGATCTGCGCCCGTATCGGGCTGTCGAGCGAGGCAACCGGCTCATCCGCCACCAGCAGTTGTGGTTCCATGGTCAGTGCGCGGGCGATCGCTACCCGCTGCCGCATACCGCCCGAAAGCTCGGCAGGATATTTGTCCAGATAGGACGGGTCTAATCCCACATACCGAAGCTGAAATGCCGCCTCCGCACGGTAGCTGCCGCGCGGCGGTTTGATTTTATGCAGCCGCATCGGTTCCGAAATGATATCGCAGACCCGCCACCGCGGATCCAGACCGGAGGCGGAATCCTGAAAAATCATCTGCCGCGCGCTTTGCAGCATAGAGCGGTGCTGCCGAAACTGTTTTTTATCCCCAAGGTCGATCCCGCGATAAAAAATACTGCCGGCGGTCGGGCGGTAAATGCTCATGATCAAGCGGGCAAGGGTGGATTTTCCGGAGCCGGACTCCCCCACCAGCCCGAAAATCTCCCCCCGTTTGATTTGAAAGGAGACGTCGTTCACCGCCAAAACAGTGCCGAAGCGGTGGCTGACATGCCTTACGTCGAGCAAAACCTCATCCAATATCCTCACCTCCGACCGGCGGCGTGACCTGCGGCGCACGGGGATCGAGCAGCCAAGTCGCCGCATAGTGGGTGTCCGACACCCGAAACATCGGCGGCGCCTCCCGATAGTCGATCCCGAGGGCGTACCGGTTGCGGGAAGCAAAGGCGTCCCCCTGCGGCGGCGAAAGCAGAGTAGGCGGCATACCGGGCAGGGTAAAAAGCGGCTGATCCTTCCTTGCAAAGGCGGGCAGGGAGAGCAAAAGCCCCCATGTATAAGGGTGCCGCGGATCGTGGAAAATCTCCTCTGCCGTTCCGATCTCCACGATCTTCCCGGCGTACATCACCGCCACCCGATCCGCCGTCTGCGCGACCGCCCCGAGATCGTGGGAAACCAATAGGATCGCCGTGCCGGTTTCGCGGCGTACTTCGTTCAGCAATTCGAGGATCTGCGCCTGAACGGTCACATCGAGGGAGGAGGTCGGCTCATCGGCAATCAGAAGCTGCGGAGCAGACGCCAGTGCAATCGCGATCACGCACCGCTGCCGCATACCGCCCGACAGGTGATAGGGGTACTGCCGCTCCCGCAGCTCCGGTCGGTCGATCCCCACCTGACGCATCAGTTCGAGAACGCGGTGACGTATTTCCTCTTTTTTGCTCTGCGGCGTATGAAGCCGGATCGCCTCCGCGATCTGCTTGCCGACCGGGATCGTCGGGTTAAGGGAGGTCATCGGGTCCTGAAAAACCATCGAAAAAAAGCTCCCGCGCAGCTTTTGCATCTCCCGCTCCCGATAGGCGGTGATCTCCGCGCCGTTTGCCAGAATATGCCCCGATTTGACCCTGCCGTTTCGGGGCAGCAGCTTCATGATGCTCTTACAAAGCACACTTTTCCCCGACCCTGATTCACCGACCAGCGCCAGTATCTCCCCCGCTTTCACCGAAAGGGAGACGTCACGAACTGCCTCCACCTCGCCCTGCGGCGTATCAAAGCTGACCGAAAGTCCCGCAATCTGCAACAGCTCTTTCATACCAAATCCCTATTCCGTGACCGTCCACTCGGTCACATTCCAGAAAATGCCGACGCCGTGATGCCCCATCACGGTATCGGGCGAAATGCCGTGGATTTTTGTACTTGCCGCATAGTCCGCGTCGATATAGCAGATAAAGGCAAAGGCAGGATCGCGGCTGAGCGCGGTTTCAAAATTCGCATAGGCTTCCTTCCTTACCGCCGGATCGTCCGAACGGCGCGCCTCGGTGAGATACTGATCCACCAGCGGATCGGAATACCCGCTGTAATTGGCGCCTTTATCGGTGCCGAACACCTTATAGGTGTGGTCGTCCGCGTCAAACGGACTCCCCCAGCCAATCAGATACGCCATCTGTCCGTCCCAATCCACCACGGTGGGAATCTCGACCGTCACATAAAGCCCCAGCTCCCGCAGCTGCTGTGCCGCCGCCTGCGCGATGTCCGCCCGCACCTGATCGCCCGCGCCGACGCTGATGACAAAGCCCAGCCGTTCGCCGTTCCGGTAGTAATAGCCGTCCTCCTGTTTCACAGCGCCCGCTTCCTCCAAGACCGCCGCCGCTTTTGCAGGATCGTAGTCATAATGCTCGATATTCGGGTTGTGATAGATATTCCGCTGAAGCGGGCTGTATGCGGGAATACCCCTGCCCAGCAGCACGGTGTTCACGATCGCCTCCCGATCAATGCCGTAACAGACGGCGGGAATGATGTCCCGATTTTCCGTCCAGTATTCGTTATGAAAATTAAACAGAATCCCGCGATAGTCCGAGGTCTTCATCTGATAAACGGTATACTCCTCCTGCCCTGCCAGCTGCGCCGCGTCCTTTGGGGTCAACTGCGCCAGATCAAGCTCGCCCGAAAGCATACGGAGCCGTTTGGCATTGTCGTCCGGCACGATCTGAAAGACGATCTTGTCGATCTTGGCAGGCTCTTTGAAATAATCCTCATTTTTTGTGAGGGTGATTGCCTGTCCCTCCTCCCAGTCTGCCAGCTTATAAGGACCGGTGCCGATCGGGTGGCGGAAAAAGTCGGAGGTCTGGAAGTCCTCCCCCTCCAGCAGATGACGAGGCAGCACCGCCATGGTCATATAGTCGAGAAACGCCGCATTCGGCGCGTCCAGTTTAAACGAAACGGTATGGGGGTCCAACACGGTGATCTCCTGCACGTCTTCGTAATTCGGCGCGTTCTCGGAGCCGTTTTCGGGGTCCATGATCGCCTCAATGGTGAACTTCACATCGTCGGCAGTGACCGGTTCGCCGTCATGAAACCTTGCGTTTTGGGCAAGATGAAAGGTATAGGTGCAGCTTTCCCGGTCAAACTCCCAGCTTTCCGCCAGAGCGGGCACCACCTTGTTTTCCCCGTCATGGGCGGTCAGCCCGTTAAAGAGCAGGATATTGATCTCCCCATGCTCGTCCATCGCCGGATTGATACGGGTGTAGTCCCCGCTGGCGTACACAAGGGTATTGCCGTGATCCGCCGGCTTCCCCTTACAGCCGGTCAGGCATAACAGTCCCAGTGCGATCAGCAAAAGTACTACTTTTTTTCCAAAATGCTTCATGATAGTCCTCCGAAAACCATTTTTCTCCATTCTACCAGCCGCCGTTTTTGTCCGCAAGCGGGGTAGGGGGATATTTTTTACTTGTGCCGAGCTGCCCTCTTGTGTTATACTGGTGACAGCAAAAGGGGGGCTTTTTATGTCTGAACAGCATAACCACGCCTATTACCATGCCCACGGCATCGCGCACGAGCACAGCCATGTGCATGAAAACCAAAAAGCGGTCGTCAACCGCCTTGCCCGTGCAATCGGGCATCTGACCAAAGTAAAACGAATGGTGGAGGAAGGGCAGGACTGCTCGGAGGTTTTGATCCAGCTTGCCGCCGTCCGCTCGGCAATCAACAACACCGGCAAGGTAATCTTGCAGGATCATCTCCGCCACTGCATGGTGGACGCTATCGCGGCGGGCGATCACAGCGCGGTGGACGATCTCTGCGATGCAGTCGAAAAATTTATGAAATAGAAAATGCTACGCTTCGAGGGACAAACAAAATCACTGCGGCTCGCTTCACTCGCCTTGTTCTTCGTTTGCTCTCTTGCGGTTCCCAATTTTGCTTATGCTCGCGGTAACGCTCGCGCAAAATTGACCGCAGCGCCATTCCCACCTCACTGTTTCGCCCGCTGGGCGCGTTTCGGTGGGAAAGCCCCCGATTCCCCCTTTTCATCGAAAACCGGTTTGGCTTGTGCCAATTCTGACACCGCCTGCACCGGTTTTCTCTCAAGGTGTCACTGCGGCGGTACACGCCCGCCTTCGTGACGGATTATAAATTTCCCGTTACTGATTGTTTTGTTGGCAGACTGAAGCGGCGAAATGATTCGCCGCTTTTTTGGGGGTTGACAGATACCCCTATGGGGTATATAATGACAGTGAGGTGACTGGTCATGAGCTGCTGTGAAAAGAAAACCGACCGCTCCGCGGAGGAGCAAAAAAAGCTGATCCACCGCTTAAACCGGATCGAGGGACAGATTCGCGGGATTCGGGGCATGATAGAAAAGGACGCCTACTGTACCGATATTCTCATCCAGTCCGCCGCCGTGAATGCCGCGGTCAATTCCTTCAACAAGGATCTGATCGCAAGCCATATCCGCGGCTGCGTTGCCCGCGACATCCGCCTGGGCAAGGACGATGTGATCGACGAGCTGGTCATGACCCTTCAGAAGCTGATGAAATAGGGGGCTTTCGATGAAACAGTATCTTGTCACGGGGATGAGCTGTGCCGCCTGCAGCGCCCGTGTGGAAAAGGCGGTATCGGAGGTGGAGGGCGTCACCTCCTGCTCGGTGAGCCTGCTGACCAATTCGATGGGGGTGGAGGGCAGCGCTTCCCCTGCCGCAATCATTGCGGCGGTGCAGGCTGCCGGTTACGGTGCGTCCGAAAAGGGCGGTGACGCTGCTCCTGCCGCCGACGACCCGCTGCGGGACAGAGAAACGCCGGTACTCAAGCGGCGGCTGATTACTTCCCTCGGCTTTTTGGCGGTTTTGATGTATCTCTCCATGGGGCATATGTGGGGCTTGCCGCTCCCTGCCGTTTTGACCGGCAATCCGGTCGCACTGGGGCTTTGCCAGCTTTTGCTGACGGCTGTCATCATGGTCATCAACCAGAAATTCTTTATCAGCGGAGCAAAAAGCCTGTGGCGCCGTGCGCCGAACATGGACGCGCTGGTTGCCCTCGGCTCCGCCGCCGCCTTTTTATACAGCACCGTTGCCCTGTTCGCCATGACCGGCGCACAGGCAAAGGGAGATCATAGCGCGGCGATGGCCTACCTGCATGAGCTTTACTTTGAGTCCGCTGCCATGATCTTAGCGCTCATCACACTGGGCAAAATGCTGGAAGCGCGCTCCAAAGGGAAAACGACCGATGCGCTCAAAGGCTTGATGCGGCTCACCCCCAAAACAGCCGTGCTGGAAAGGAACGGGGAGGAGATCACCGTCCCGATCGAACAGGTGAAACGAGGGGACGTCTTTATCGTCCGTCCCGGGGAGCATATTCCGGTGGACGGCGTTGTGGTCGAGGGCAGCAGCGCGATAGACGAGTCCACGCTGACCGGCGAAAGTATTCCGGTCGATAAAAATAGCGGCGATCCGGTTTCCGCCGGTACTCTCAACCAATCGGGCTATATCCGCTGTGAGGCGACCAGAGTGGGCGAGGACACCACCCTTTCCCAGATCATTCAGATGGTCAGCGACGCCGCCGCCACCAAAGCGCCGATTGCCAAAGTGGCAGACAAGGTTTCGGGTGTGTTTGTCCCCACCGTGATCGGGATCGCCGCATTGACCATGCTCGTCTGGCTGATCGCCGGACAGTCGGTCGGCTTCGCCTTGGCGCGGGGCATCTCGGTGTTAGTCATCAGTTGTCCCTGTGCGCTGGGACTTGCCACGCCGGTCGCCATCATGGTGGGAAACGGCATGGGGGCGAAACA
>CANQKG010000103.1 GCA_947624425.1 uncultured Clostridia bacterium
GGCGACATCACGCCCGAAACAATCTCCGCCATCATCGCGGACGAGGCGGCGATCGGCATGGTGAACAGCAAAACCACGGCGGTGCGGCTCATTCCCGCGATTGGAAAACAGGTCGGTGATACGCTCAATTTCGGCGGACTTTTGGGAGAAGGTCCCGTTATGCCGATCAACACCCGCTCCTGTGACATAATGATCCATCGCGGCGGACAGATACCCGCACCCCTTCAAAGTCTTAAAAATTAGCAAAAATGCCGTTTTGAATCCCTCCACCGCGCTTTAGCGCGGTTCCCCTCCCTTTGACAAGGGAGGTCTTGACAAAGACGGTTGCTTTTGCGTAAATTTTATTTTTCTTCGAAAGCGTGGCGAAATCGCCACGCTCTGCCATGTGAAACTGCATGGCATTTTTTGTCGGGAAAAATATCCGCGCATACTCTTTTGGCTGCAACACAGAATAAGCACAGACCAAAAGAAAGGATGCGGATCATGAAAAAAATACTGTCGCAGAGCGGGCTTTTCGCGCTGGGCGGTACGGCATACTATCTGATCGAGCTGGCATGGCGGCAGTCCTCCCACTGGAGTATGTTTTTGGCGGGCGGACTTTGCTTCCAGACCATTCACAACATCAACAGCAGGCTGCGGGACAAAAAATGTATCTGGGAAAAGTGCCTGATCGGCAGCGGCGTCATCACCTCGGTGGAATTTGCGTTCGGCTGTGTGGTGAACCTCTCGCTGCACTGGAATATCTGGGATTACTCCCGCGTACCGTTCAACCTGATGGGACAAATTTGCCTCCCCTTTTCAATGATGTGGTATCTGCTGACCATCCCCATCATCTTTGTCAGCGACAGCATCTGCCACTCCACCACCCCGCTCCGCAAAATTTACTAGATACACGAAAGCCCTTGCCGATTTTCGGCAAGGGCTTATTTCTTATGAAAGTATTCTTCCGTCCGTGGATATTACCACCGTTCGGCAGGGGATCCCCTTACTGTCGGCGGCTGTCTTTGCCGCATAGGCGATCCCGCCGCAGCAGGGCACCTCCATTCGCAGTACGGTGACGCTGCGGATTTCATTTTCCTGACAGATCGCAGTCAGCTTTTCTGCATAGTCCGCCGCGTCCAGCTTCGGACAGCCGATCAAGGTGATACGCCCTTTCATAAACTGATGCACACTACCGCAGGCATAAGCCGTGCAGTCGGCGGCGATCAGCAGATCGGCGTCCGCAAAATAAGGAGCGCGAACAGGAACAAGCCGTATCTGTACCGGCCACTGACGCAGTTGAGAGGGTATCGCCGTCGCATCTTCATTGGTGGTAAACTGCTGCATCCGGCTGCCCGGACAGCCTTCTGCGGCTTCCACCGCCGCCTTGTCAAAAGCAGGCGCTTCCCGCTCCACAAATGTAATCGCACCGGCAGGACAGACGGGCAGACAATTTCCGAGGCCGTCGCAGTAGTCCTCCCGCAGCAGTCGTGCCTTTTTGTTCACCATACCGATTGCGCCCTCTTGACAAGCCTCGGCACACAGTCCACAGCCGGTGCAAAGCTCCTCATCTATCTCAATGATCTTCCGAATCATCACTGTCCTCCTAGCTGTCAGCGGTTTATTCCGGTTTTTGCACCGAACGGTTTGATTTGCCGGTCACAGCCTCGATCTCTATTTTCCAGACCGCCGTATGCGAAAGATCCTTCGCAAGCTCGGTGCCGAACGCCGGCATATGCTCCGGCGTGTGCCGCTCGCAAAGCAGACGAAGGGCATGTACCCTCTCTTTTTGATCCTCCAATTCGGTTACTCTGCCGGAGAGAATCGCGGAATCGTAAATGGTGACAAAGTCATGAAGCGGGCGGTGGGCATACCCCACGCAGGCCACGCTGACGCGCGGATTTTGCCGAAGCGCGTCCGCCTTTTTTCCCTTCAAAGCGGAGTGGAAATAAAGCGCCTTGCCCTCCCGTGCGATATTAACCGGCACACCGTATGGCTCGCCGTTCGGCGTGATCATCGAAATGACGGCATAAATACACCGATCCGCCACCTCCAGTGCAAACGCGGTATCCTGCTCCAGTTCCTTTCGCCTCATGTCAACACCTCCGCCGCGCGGCCGGTCAATCCTTGCTTTTGATGTACTCGTCGATCGAAGCGGCGGCGGTTTTACCCGCTCCCATTGCCAAGATCACGGTGGCGGCTCCCGTTACCGCATCGCCGCCCGCGAACACGCCGGGACGGGAGGTCTGTCCCTTTTCGTCCGCAACGATGCCGCCCCAGCGCTGTGTTTCCAGCCCTTTGGTGGTGGACTTGATCAGCGGATTGGGTGAGGTGCCGATTGCCATGATGACCGAATCGACCTCGATATCAAACTCGCTGCCCTCTTTGACGACCGGACGGCGGCGGCCGCTTTCGTCCGGCTCGCCCAGTTCCATTTCCACGCAGCGGATCCCGACCACTTCATTCTGCTCGTTGCCGAGTATCTCGACCGGATTGGTCAGCAGACGGAACACGATCCCTTCCTCTTTGGCGTGCTCCACCTCTTCGGCACGGGCAGGCAGCTCCGCCTCGGAACGGCGATAGACGATCGAGACTTCCTCGGCGCCCAGCCGCCGCGCGCACCGTGCGGCGTCCATCGCCACATTGCCGCCGCCGACCACGGCGACCCGTTTTGCATGGCGGATCGGTGTGGCGCTGTGTTGCCGGTATGCCTTCATCAGATTCACGCGGGTCAGAAACTCATTGGCGGAATAGACGCCGTTGAGATTTTCGCCCGGTATTCTCATAAAACGGGGCAGTCCTGCGCCCGAACCGATAAAGACCGCCTCATAACCCATATCGTCCATCAGCTCGTCAATCGAGAGAACCTTGCCGATCACCATATTGGTATCCACCGCAACACCGAGCGCCTTTAGATTGTCGATCTCGGTTTGGACAATCGTTTTGGGCAGGCGGAACTCCGGAATGCCGTAAACCAGCACGCCGCCCGCCAGATGCAGTGCCTCGAACACCGTGACCTCGTACCCCTTTTTGGCAAGATCGCCCGCGCAGGTCAGCCCTGCGGGACCGGCGCCGATCACTGCCACCTTATGCCCGTTGGAAACGGGACGCTCCGGCAGAGCGGCGGTGTGCGCATTATGATAATCCGCCACAAACCGCTCCAGTCTGCCGATCCCGACCGGATCACCCTTGATCCCGCGGACGCACTTTGCCTCGCACTGCGTTTCCTGCGGGCAGACCCGACCGCAGACTGCGGGAAGCGAGCTGTCCTCCGAAATGATTTGATAGGCGGCTTCAAAATCACCTTCCGCCACCTTTTTGATAAAATCGGGAATTTTCAGCCCGACCGGACAGCCGCTCACACAGGGGCGGTGCTTGCAGTTGAGGCAGCGGGTCGCTTCGTCCACCGCCGTTTCGGCAGTGTAGCCGAGCGCGACCTCCTCAAAATTGCCGCTGCGAACCTTTGGATCCTGTACCGGCATCGCATTCTTCTCTAAGGACATATTCGGCATCAGACGGCACCTCCCTGATAGAGTTTGCAGGTTTCCTCATGCTTTTTCCGCTCAAAGGAACGGTAGATCGCGCTGCGCTGGATCGCCTCGTCAAAATCCACGGCGTGTCCGTCAAAATCGGGACCGTCCACGCAGGCGAATTTCGTCTCGCCTCCGACCGTCAGGCGGCAGCCGCCGCACATGCCGGTGCCGTCGATCATGATCGGGTTCATCGACACGGTGGTCTTGATCCCGTACTCTTTCGTCAACAGGCTTACAAACTTCATCATCACCAGCGGACCGATGGCGATCACCTCATCATACCGCTCCCCCGATTCGATCAGCCGCCGCAGGGCGTCGGTCACAAGTCCCTTTTCACCGGTGCTGCCGTCATCGCTCATCAGGACATATTTGTCGCTCACTTGACGGAATTCCTCCTGCAAGATCACCAGATCGCGACTTCTGAAGCCGACGATGCTGTGTACCTCGCACCCGTTTTGGTGGAGCTTTTTGGCGATCGGATAGGCGATCGCGCAGCCCACGCCGCCGCCGATCACCGCCACCTTATGCAGTCCCTCGGTACGGGACGGCACACCCAGCGGACCGACAAAGTCGGCAAGGCTGTCCCCCGCCGAAAGGTGTGACAGCACCTCAGTGGTCGCGCCGACGATCTGGAAGATGATGGTCACCGTACCGGCGTCCCGATCAAAGTCGGCAATCGTCAGCGGGATCCGCTCCCCCTCCGGCTCGGCGCGCAGGATCACAAACTGCCCCGGCTCCGCCTTTTTCGCAATCAACGGCGCTTCGATCTCCATTCGCATGACAGTGGGATTCAGCACCTGTTTTGATAAAATTTTATACATAACCTCGTCTCCGTTCCGCCCTTTCGGACCACCCAATTTACCCGAAAAAGCAGGAACAGCATAACACTGTCCCTGCTTTTTTCATTCTAAGACCCGTGCCGCAAATCAGACGCAGCCCTGCGCCTTCATCGCCTCGGCGACCTTCAAAAAGCCTGCGATATTCGCACCCGCCATATAATTGCCGGGCATACCGTACTCCTTCGCCGCAGAATCACACGCCGCAAAGATGCTGGTCATGATCCCCTTGAGCTTCGCATCGACTTCCTCAAAGGTCCAGGACAGCCGCTCGCTGTTCTGGCTCATCTCCAGACCGGAGGTCGCCACGCCGCCGGCGTTTGCCGCCTTGGCAGGACCGTAGAGGATGCCGTTGTTCAAGTAAACCTCGATCGCTTCCGGTGTGGAAGGCATATTCGCGCCCTCCGACACGGCGAAGCAGCCGTTCTTTACCAGCAGTTGTGCGCTTTCCTGATTGATCTCGTTCTGGGTCGCGCAGGGAAGCGCGATGTCGCACGGAATGCTCCAGATACCGGAGCAGCCCTCGGTGTAGGTGGCGTCGGGATGAGTATTCACATACTCCTTGATCCGCTTCCGCTCGACCTCTTTGAGCTGTTTAATGCAGGCGAGGTCCACGCCCTTTTCGTCATAGATATAGCCGTTGGAGTCGGACAGTGCGACCACCTTTGCGCCCAGCTGGGTCGCCTTCTCCGTGGCGTAGATCGCCACATTGCCGGAGCCGGAGATCACCACGGTCTTGCCCTCGAAGCTCTTGCCGTTTGCCTTGAGCATCTCATCGGTGAAATAGCACAGACCGTAACCGGTCGCCTCGGTACGAACCAGCGAACCGCCGTAGGTAAGTCCCTTACCGGTCAGCACACCGGAAAACTCATTTCTCAGTCTCTTATACTGACCGAACATATAGCCGATCTCACGGGCGCCGGTGCCGATATCGCCGGCAGGCACGTCGGTATCGGGTCCGATATGCTTGCAAAGCTCGGTCATAAAGCTCTGGCAGAACCGCATGACCTCTCCGTCGCTCTTGCCCTTCGGGTCAAAGTCGGAACCGCCCTTGCCGCCGCCCATCGGGAGGGTGGTCAGGCTGTTTTTGAACACCTGCTCGAAACCGAGGAACTTGATGATGCCCAGATAAACCGACGGATGGAGCCGCAGACCGCCCTTATAAGGACCGATCGCGGAATTATACTGCACCCGGAAGCCGCGGTTGACCTGCACCTTGCCGTTATCGTCCACCCAGGGAACGCGGAAGATGATCTGCCGCTCCGGCTCCACCAGGCGATCCAGCACGCCTGCTTCCAC
>CANQKG010000104.1 GCA_947624425.1 uncultured Clostridia bacterium
ACGACCACAGCATACGAAGGGCGGAGAGGATCAAAAGCGCGCCGAACACCTGCCGGAGCAGATCGGCGTCAATCCGTTTTAACAGTCTGCTGCCCGCTATCCCGCCGACCAGCCCGAACGGGAGATAGGGGAGTGCGTCGCCGGCGGTCAGCGCGCCCTGTGCAAAGTAAAAACAGATGCTGATGATCGACAGCGGGAAGATGACCGCGACCGAGGTGGCGTGCGCCCGCCTGGGATCCAGCCCCGCTTTTTGGAGAAGCGGCACCGCGATCACGCCGCCGCCCGCGCCGAATAAGCCGTTTAGAAAACCGGCAAGTCCGCCCATAAGCGGGATCAGAAATTTTTTCAAAGAAAATCCCTCCCATGCTCTATTGTGTGAGCAATGGGAGGGATTATCCCGAAAATAAAAACCCGCCTTGCCGTCGCCGCGCAATGAAAAACCCATCCTCAGACAGGTGGGTGCCGTCCCAATGGCTTCGCGCTCCCTTCGTCCGCCAAAAGGCGGGAGGTCTGCATCCTGCCGTCGGAGAACCAGCTCCCTAATTTTCAGTGTTGGATTCATAAATGCGGGCTAACGTACAAGGTAGGTTTAATTGTAGTATAGCACCGAACGGGTCGGATTACAAGAGGGAATTACTGCTCTTCCTCTTCATAGAGATCTTCCAGCTCTTCCAAAAACTTCTGCCCGATCCGGTCATATTCCGCATCGTCGTCGATCGAGGCGAGCATTTCCTCGCCGTCCGCCCCCACCTGTTTTAATACCACCAGCTCGGCGTCTTCAGCGAGCGAGTCGGCCGGATCGTCATAATAGGGAATCAGCGCCACATAGGTGACGCCCTCTTCCTCCATGGTGGACAACAGTTCAAACGCCTGCTCGTTTCCTTCCTCGTCAACCAGCGTGATCAAATCGGGATTAAACGCACTGTCCTGTTCACTCATCGGTATCTCCTCCTTTTTCATTTAGATTGTACCCTGCCGAGGGCATAAAGTCAACCGTTTTTCGGGTGTTGTAAAAAATAAATAATTTTTTTTAAAAATTTTGAAAAAAAGTATTGACAAACGCTTTCGGGTCTGTTATAGTATAACCAAGGAAAGGTTCAAACAAAAATGCTTTAGAAAGGTGGCGAGTCCAATGGACAGTAAAGAAGCATCATTTTCTCTTTCGTTTTTTGTGGTCTCGCACAAAAAGCTCGGTTAAGCAAAGCCCTGTAAAAGAAAGCTTGCGTCTGCCGGTCATCGTTATCCGGCACACCGCTTACGGGGATATGATATCCCAATGAAAAAAGGGCGCAGCTTTTCCCTTCTGTACCACAGCCGATCGCCGTTTAAGCCGTTTATCTTTCCGAGTGACCGAGGAGCGGTCAACATTGATATAGATACGGCGGTCAACCATACAATGCATACAGTTGTTTTTGTAACGAGATCATAAAAAACCCGAATCTTCAGAAAGGTCGGGTATCCTCCGATGATTCAGTGAAACGGTCTTTCATCCAAAATCTAAGAAAGTCGGGTATCGTCCCATGAACAGGTTATTCTAATTCCGATCATTCTTCAGAAAAACGAGGATCGTCCCATGTGCTGATTATAGTTTACGGAAGTCTCCTGTAAAGAGGGTATGACGGATGCGTAAGGTACGTTTGATAATCAGAACAGAATAAGATCAAGGGAGTGAGACCACCGAACAGGTGAGTTTAAGCGCCAAGGTTATTATGATTCCCAAAAACTGAATAAGCAACGATTCACTCACGGGGTTGCCGTTTAGATACGGCGACCCCGTGTTTACTTGCTTTTTTCCCGCAAGTTTGGTATACTGTACCTACGGCACTATTTGGATCGGAGGGAAAGCCCATGCTGCTGACGGCAAATCTCGGAAACACCGCGGTATCTCTTGCGCTGTTTGAGGGGGACGCGCTGCGGACAACTATGGCTTTTTCCTCCGATTTTCGGACGGCGGACGATGCGGCGGCGGCTCTTTTCGCGCAGCTTTCTCTGCACGGCGTCACGGCGGATCAGATCACCGGCAGCATACTTTCGAGTGTGGCGCCGGCAAAAACCGATCTGCTTGCCCGCGCGGTGGAAACGGTCTGCGGCTTTGCGCCGCTTTTCGTGTCACCCGGCGTTCGGACGGGGCTGAATCTCAAGGTGCATCATGCCGCCATGCTGGGGAGTGACCTGGTAGCGCAGGCGGTCGGTGCGGCAAAACTGGGCGAGCTGCCCTGCGTGATCGCTTCTCTCGGCACCGCGACCACAATCGTGGCGTTGGATGAACAGGGAAGCCTGATCGGCACCTCCGTTTCGGTCGGGGTGGAAAGCGGCTTGCGGGCGTTGCATCGGGACACGGCAAATCTGCCCGAAGCGGGTCTGCAGCCGGTATCACAGCCTTACGGGACCGATACGGCAGAAGCGCTTCGGGTCGGCGCGCTGGTCGGTACGGCCGCACTGCTCGACGGTATGGCGGATCGCATGGGGGAGCTTTTTTCCCGCCCGCCGGCGCTTTTGCTGACCGGCAGGCAGGGCGAGGTTCTGCTGCCCTATCTGCGCCGTCCCTATCGGTTCGAGCCGCACCTGCTCTCCCGCGGGCTGGCGGCGATCTTTGAGAAAAACCAAAGCAGATAGTGCCGAAAAACGCGCTGTATCCGAAAGGAACGGCAGCAGGAGGAAATCATTATGTCAAACCGTAGGAACAATCTCTTGAAGTTGACTCAGCTGGCACTGCTCGTTGCCATTGAGCTGGTCATGAACCTGATCGGACTGGGTATGGTGCCGGTCGGTCCGCTGAAGATGAGCTTTTTAACACTGCCGATCGCAATCGGCGCCGTTACGCTCGGACCGCTTGCCGGTATGCTGTTGGGCGGCGTGTTCGGGCTGATCAGCTTTTACGATGCGATGACCGGCGCTTCCGCGATGACCGGCGCATTTTTTGCAATCAGCCCGGTGCAAACCTTTTTTCTCTGCGTGTGGACGCGGCTTTTGATGGGGCTTTGCTGCGGACTGCTCTATCGCGGGCTGCGGCGGTTTGATAAACGCGGCAGTTGGAGCTATCTTGTGGGGTCGATCGGCGCACCCTTTTTCAACACCTGCTTTTTCATGGGCTATATCTGCCTTTTCTTCTATCATTCGGAGTATGTGCAGGGCTTGGTGGAAAAGTTCGGCGCGGCAAATCCCTTTATGTTTGTGATACTGCTGGTCGGTGTGCAGGGTCTGGTGGAAACACTGGTTTGCGGTATTTTGGGCGGCGTGGTCGCAAAGGCGGTAGACCACTTTGTGACGAAACGGAATACGCCTGCAAGTGCGTAATATAAAACGGCGCGGGTAGCCTGCGCCGTTTTTCGATTGGTGGGAAAGAAATGGAACTTGACCGTAAGGCATATGCCGCAAAGGCAAGAGAAATGGCGGCGGCGGGCAGCGTGCTGCTGAAAAATGAAAATCAAACGCTTCCCTTTGAACAGGGGAGCCGGATCGCCGTGTTCGGGCGCAGCCAGCTTCACTATCACAAAAGCGGCACCGGTTCGGGCGGTATGGTGCATACCAAACGGGTGCCGACGATCGTGGAAGCACTGGAGGACTCCGGCAGTGTGACAGTGGATCAGAAGCTGAAGGCGGTTTATGAGGGGTGGGTAAAAACGCACCCCTATCATAAGGGTGTCGGCTGGGCGACCGAGCCGTGGTCACAGACCGAGATGCCGCTGACCGCCGATCTGGTAGGGCAGGCGGCAGAGAGAAACGACGCTGCCGTTATTCTGCTTGCCCGCTTAGCGGGGGAGAGCCGCGATCTTGCCGCCGTGGCAGGGAGTTATTACCTGACCGACGGGGAGCGGGAAATGCTGAAAGCCGTCTGCAAGGCGTTTGAACGGGTCGCCGTGGTACTCAATACCGGCAATATCATCGATATGAGCTGGGTGGAGGAATATCATCCCGGCGCCGTACTCTATGTCTGGCAGGGCGGACAGGAGGGGAGCCGCAGTACGGCGGATATCCTGACCGGCAAAACGCCTCCGACCGGAAAGCTTGCCGATACGATCGCCAAAAGGATGGAGGATTATCCTGCCGCAGGGCAGTACGGCGATCCGAAACGGAATATCTATCGGGAGGACATCTATCTCGGCTACCGTTATTTTGAGACGTTCGCGCCCGATCGGGTGGCATATCCGTTCGGCTATGGGCTTACCTATACCACCTTTGCGATCGCCGGCCTTTCTGCAGCCCGACAGGGGGATCGCCTGCGCTTTTCGGCGCGGGTCGCCAATACCGGTGATACCGCTTCCAAAGAGACGGTGCAGGTCTATTGTGAGGCGCCGCAGGGGAAACTCGGCAAGGCGTCGCGGGTGCTGGTCGCCTTCCTGAAAACCAAAACGCTGAAACCGGGCGAAAGCAGTACGGTCGAGTTAAGCTGTCCGCTTTCTGCGTGTGCGTCCTATGATGACAGCGGCGCGACCGGGCATCGTTCCTGCTGGGTGCTGGAGGCAGGGGAGTACCGCTTCTATATCGGCGCCGATGTGAAAAGTGCCGGTTATGCGGGAAGCGTGACATTTTCCGAAACCGTGCTGGAGGTGTTGGAGGAGGCCTGCGCTCCGGTGACGGCTTTTGACCGCCTGAAATCGGGCGAAAAAACGGCGGACGGTTATCAAAAGGCATATGAGCCGGTACCGCTTCAAACGGTCGATCCCGCTTCCCGCCGTGCCGAGCATCTGCCTGCCGCCCGTCTTTCTACCGGCGATCTCGGCTATCGCCTGCGCGATGTGGCGGCAGGAAAGGTATCCCTTTCGGCATTTGTGGATCAGCTTTCGGATAAGGATTTGACCTGTCTGGTGCGGGGAGAGGGTATGTGCTCGCCCAAGGTCACGCCCGGTTCCGCCGGTGCGTTTGGCGGCGTGACCAAGCGCTTGCAGGAGTTCGGTATCCCGATTGCCTGCTGTACCGACGGTCCAAGCGGCATTCGGCTGGACTGCGGTACGATCGCCTTTTCGCTTCCGAGCGCCACCTGTCAGGCGTGCAGCTTTGATACCGAATTGGTGAAAGAGCTTTACGGCTATACCGCTTTGGAACTGCGGCAAAACCAGATCGACACTCTGCTCGGTCCCGGTATGAATCTGCACCGCCACCCGCTGTGCGGGCGGAATTTCGAGTATTATTCCGAGGATCCGCTTCTCACCGGGAAAATGGCGGCGGCGGAGCTTTCGGGTATGCACACCCACGGCGTGACCGGTACGGTCAAGCATTTTGCCTGCAACAATCAGGAGCATCACCGGCATGACGCCGAGTCCGTCCTGTCCGAACGCGCACTCCGTGAGCTGTACTTAAAAGGCTTTGAGATCGCGGTAAAAGAGGGCGGCGCTTACTCAGTCATGACAAGCTATAATCCGGTCAACGGCTGGTGGTCTGCCAGCAATTATGACCTGCTCACCACCATTTTGCGAAAGGAATGGGGCTATACCGGTCTGGTGATGACCGATTGGTGGGCAAAGGGGAACGACGCCGGCAAAACCGGCAGCAGAACCAATATCGCCGCCATGATCCGCGCCCAGAACGA
>CANQKG010000105.1 GCA_947624425.1 uncultured Clostridia bacterium
CATAAGCAAAATTGGGAACCGCAAGAGGAGGGGGACCATGCGTCAGCATGGTGGTGGGATTCAAATGCAAAACCGCATTTATTTTGCTTTCAGCAAACTAAAATCTCACACCCGCTAAAGAGGTTGTCAATACGGCTTTATCGCCGCGCGCATTTGGGATCGGGCAGGAAAGCCCGATCCCACCACCCAGCCACAAGTGCGTACCAAAAAAGACAGGCAATGCCTGTCTTTTTTTACTTTGATATTTCGTGCTTTTGGGCTTTCTTACTTTTCCGCTTTATTTTTCGCGTCCTGCTTCTTGCGGCGATAGCGGCCGGTGCCGGGCTCCACCTTCAAAAACCGGCGGATCTCGTCCATCTCCTTGGTGTAGCCGTTCGTTTCACGCAGATTGATGAAGAAAAACAGCGAGATCGCCAAAAACAGATCCCACGGCGGGAGATACACGCCCCGCTCGATCGAGGAGATCGTCTGCCGGGACAGGCAAAGCCGATTCGCAAGCTCTGTCTGGTTGATGCCGAGCTGGCTCCTCATCCGCGGGATCTTTGCCACTACGGATTCGACCAGTTCTCGTTTTTCGTCGGTTAACTTTGTTGCTGCCATTGTCAACTACCCCTTCCGCTATTTCATCAGAAGACCAAGCTTCTTTTTGACCTTACTAAGCGTCCGCCGCGCCACTGCCGACGCTGCCGCCGCGCCTTCCTTACAGACTTCCTCCAGATAAGCGCGGTCGTTTAGGTACGCCGTGTACCGCTCCCGCACCGGGCGGAGATACTCCGCCACCGCCTCGCCGACCGCCTGCTTGAAGTCCCCGTAGCCGTGACCCTCAAACTCTGCCTCGATCTCCTCCGTCGTACGGCCGGTCACGGCGGCGTAGATGGTCATCAGGTTATTGACGCCGTCCTTCCCCTCGCCGTAGGCCACCCGTGCCTCACTGTCGGTCACCGCCCGCTTCACCTTTTTGAGGATTACCTCGGGCGGATCGAGAATATAGATCGCGCCGTTCGGGTTCGGGTCCGATTTGGACATCTTTTTGGTCGGATCGGCAAGCGAACGGATCCGCGCGCCCTGCTTTGGCAGATACGCCTCGGGCAGGGTGAACAGGTTCCCGTAAAGGCCGTTCATACGCACCGCGATATCCCGCGTCAATTCCAGATGCTGCCGCTGGTCGTCCCCGACCGGCACATAATCCGCCTGATAGAGCAGGATGTCCGCCGCCATCAGCGCGGGATAGGTAAACAGTCCGGCGTTGATGTTATCGGCATGC
The DNA here is from genome assembly GCA_947624425.1 of uncultured Clostridia bacterium. Classification (GTDB taxonomy): domain Bacteria; phylum Bacillota; class Clostridia; order Oscillospirales; family Ruminococcaceae; genus CANQKG01. Next base: position 1,265 of record CANQKG010000105.1, read on the forward strand.
GCCGCACTCTTGTCCTTGAACTGGGTCATGCGGGACAACTCCCCAAACTGGGTATGGCAGGACAAAAGCCAGCTCATCTCGGCATGCTCCGGCACATGGCTCTGCACAAACAGCAGACTTTTTTTCGGGTCGATCCCGCAGGCCATCAGCTGTGCCAGCGCCGACAGCGTACCGGCGCGGAGCTTTCCCGGCTCCTGCCGCACCGTCAGAGCATGGAGATCGGCGATAAAGTAGGCGCACCGGTAATCCCGCTGCATCCGCTCCCAGTTCTGGATCGCGCCGATATAGTTGCCGAGGGTAAACACGCCGGTCGGCTGGATTCCGCTGAGTATGATCTTCTTGTGCGGTGATGCTTCCTCCGCCATGGCCGCGATCCCCTCCCTTTTTTCATACCGCAAACGCGTACTAGAAAATACGGTATCACAAAATGACGATTTTGTCAACCTTTTACTGGATCAAACGCCGAATATCTTCCTCATGTCCCATTACGATCATCTGATCGTCCGGCTTGAACCGATATTCCGCATCGGGCATGACCACCGCTTCGCCCTGCCGCACCGCCAGAATGGTGATCCGCCATTTTGCCCGTACCTTCAGCTCGGCAATCGAATGGCCGACCCACTTTCTGGGCGGCACCAGCTCATAGATCGAAAAGTCGCCCGAGACCGAGATGTAGTCCAGCACGCTGTCATGGCTCAGCTTGATGGCAAGCCGGTTGGCGATATCCCGATCGGGATGGATCACCCGCTGCGCGCCGATCCGGTAGAGGAATTTTTCCTGTATGTCGGTGGCGGCAAGCGCCGTCACATGGCGGGCGCCCAGCTCAATCAGCAGGTCGGTGATCTCCAGCGAGCTTTGGAAGTCGTCGGTCACGCTGACCACGCAGCGGTCGAACTCCTCCACGCCGAAGGTGGAAAGCACCTCCCGCTTGGTACAGTCGGCAATCTTGGCGGAGGTCGCCACATCCAGCAGATCGGTCATCTTCGTTTCATCCTTGTCGACGATCATGATCTGATTGCCGCTTTTGGCCAAGCTCCGCACCAGATAATGCCCGAATTTTCCCATTCCGATCACAAGTACCGATTTCATCTTCGTTCCTCCTAGCCGATGGTGATTGCTTCAGCGGGTTCGGTGACGGGATGCGCGCCGCTCCAGTCGGTCAGCGCGGTGGCAAACGAAAGGCTGCCCACCCGTCCGCAGTACATCAAAAAGGCGATCAGCACCCGCGACAGCGCGGAAAGCTCCCTTGTGACGCCGGTGGACATCCCCACCGTGCCGATTGCCGAGAAAGACTCAAACGCCAGATCGGTGAGCGGGAGCGCTTCGATCAGGCAAAGGGCAAAGATCACCCCGAACACCAGCGTTAAATTGATGGTGCAGACCGCCGCCGCCTTCCGCAGGCTGTCCTCCTCGAACCGGCGCCCGAACGCGCCGCTTGTCCGCCGATTTTTCATATAGGCGACGGCCGAAAGCAAAATCACCAGAATGGTGGTGGTTTTCACGCCGCCCGCCGTGGAACCGGGCGAGCCGCCCACGAACATCAGCATAATGGTCAATAGCTTGCTGCCCGGCGCCAGCCCCGCCGTATCCACCGAGTTAAAACCGGCGGTACGAGGCGTGACCGAGCCAAAGAGCGACGTGAGGATACGGGTACTGATCCCCATATCGGCGCCGGTCGCATTACGCTCCAGCAGGAAAAAGAGGACGGTCGGCACTACGACCAGAACCGCAGTGGCCGTCAGCACCAGCTTGGTGTGGAACCGGTACCGCTCCACATGGCAGCGGTGGGTCAGCAGGTCGTCCCAGACCACAAAGCCCAATCCGCCCAGCAGGATAAGCGCCATCAGCGTGCCGCTCACCAGCCAGTCGGAGGCATAGGCGGTAAAGGAGCTGTAAGCCCCCGTGGCCGGCCCCATCAGATCAAATCCGGCGTTGCACAGCGCGGATACCGCGTGGAACACCGCCATAAAAATACCCCGCGCCCAGCCGTACTGCGGGACGAACCGGATCGCCAGCAGCGCCGCGCCCGCGCCCTCCAGCGTCAGGGTGAGCTTGACGATCCGGGAGACCAGCCGGGACACGCCGCCCGCCTGGATATTGTTGATGCTTTCGTTGAGCATCTCCCGCTGCCGCAGGCCGATCTTCTGCCGCAGCAGCATGAAAAACAAGGTGGCAAAGGTCATGAACCCCAGTCCGCCCAGCTGAATGAGCAGCAGGATCACGCACTGCCCGAACACCGACCAGTACAGCCCGGTATCATGGACGACCAGCCCGGTCACGCAGGAGGCGGAGGTCGCCGTGAACGCCGCGTCCAAAAAGGGCGCGCACTCCCCCGAACGGGTGGAGATCGGGAGCATCAGCAAAAGCGTACCCACCGCGATGATCGCCAAAAAGCCCAGTGCGATCACCCGTACCCGGGAAAGCAAACGCCTTTTTCGGAATTTCGCGCTCTGCACGGTGGTTTCACCTCACACTCAAAATGCCGTTTTTTCGGTCAGATAGCCGACCAGCTCCCCGATCGGGAGCCGCACCTGTTCCATGCTGTCCCGCTCCCGCACCGTCACGCAGCCGTCGGCCGCCGAGTCAAAATCATAGGTGATGCAGTACGGCGTACCGATCTCATCCTGACGGCGGTACCGTTTGCCGATCGAACCCGCCTCGTCATAATCCACGTCAAAGTGCGCCGCCAGCGTATCATACAGCTCGCCCGCGGCTTCGCTAAGCTTTTTGGACAGCGGCAGCACCGCCGCCTGAAAGGGCGCCAGCGCCGGATGAAGCCGCAGCACCACGCGACCCTCTTTTCCGTCGGCCGCCGGCTCCTCGTCATACGCCTCGCACAAAAATGCCAGCGCCACCCGATCCGCGCCGAGCGAAGGCTCGATCACGTAGGGGATGTACCGCTCGTTTGCCTCCTGATCGAAGTAGTCCAGCGGCTTTTTGCTCTGCTCCTGGTGCCGCGTGAGGTCGAAATCGGTACGGGAGGCGATCCCCCACAGCTCTCCCCAGCCGAACGGGAAGAGATACTCGATATCGGTGGTCGCGTTGGAATAGTGGGACAATTCCTCCGGATCGTGATCCCGCAGCTTCAGGTTCTCTTCCTTCAGCCCCAGCGAGAGCAGAAAGTCCTTGCAGTACGCCTTCCAGTAGTTAAACCACTCCAGCTCGGTCCCCGGCTTGCAGAAAAACTCCAGCTCCATCTGCTCAAACTCGCGGGTGCGGAAGGTGAAGTTGCCCGGCGTGATCTCGTTTCGGAAGGATTTGCCGATCTGGCAGACGCCGAACGGCAGCTTCTTTCTGGTGGTGCGCTGGATATTCGCGAAGTTGACAAAAATTCCCTGCGCCGTCTCGGGACGGAGATAGATCTCATTCTTCGCGTCCTCGGTCACGCCTTGAAAGGTCTTGAACATCAGATTGAACTTCCGAATCCCGGTGAAGTTCTTTCCGCCGCAATTCGGGCAGGCGATCCCCTCGGCCGCGATGTATTCCTCCATCTGCTCGTTGCTCCAGCCGGCGGGAGACGCCCCCGCCTGCTCCTCGATCAGCTGGTCGGCACGGTGACGGGTCTTGCAGTCCTTGCAGTCCATCAGCGGGTCGGAAAAGCCGCCCACATGACCCGATGCGACCCAGACCTGCGGGTTCATCAGAATCGCCGCGTCCAGCCCGACGTTATACCGGCTTTCCTGCACGAACTTTTTCCACCATGCCCTTTTCACCTTGTTCTTAAACGCCACGCCGAGCGGGCCGTAATCCCATGTATTGGAGATGCCGCCGTAGATCTCGCTGCCGGGATAGACAAAGCCCCGTCCCTTACAGAGCGCTGCGATGGTATCCATGGATTTTTCGCTGTTCTTCATTCCTGTTCCTCCTCCGCCTGGTGTGCCAGCTCCTCCCGCTTGCGGCGGGTCGCCTCGTACATATCTTCGATCGTCAGCACCGGGATCTCCTCCTCCTCGGGAAGCGCCTCCAGCTCCACCGGTTCCTCCGGTGTGACCAGCGCCGTGAGATCGATACTGCTTTCGGGCATCATATGCTCGGCGGTCAGCTCTTTCCGGATCTGCCGCCGCCGCACCACCCGCCGCAGCGAGATGCTTCCGCAAAACAGCGCCAAACAGACCGCCAGCCAGCAGCCGCCAAGCCAGTACCACAGGTAGTCCTCGCCGCCCGGCAGCACGCTCAAAAAGGCGTCCGGCGCCGACGGCAGAGCGCGATGCCAGATCACCCGCCCAATCAGGTTTGCCTCCGGAACCGCC
>CANQKG010000106.1 GCA_947624425.1 uncultured Clostridia bacterium
GATTACGGGAAGCGGCTGGATCTCAGAGATGAGCCGATCTTCACCATTGATGGTGCAGACTCCAAAGACCTGGACGACGCGATCTCCGTGCTGAAGACCGCCGACGGGTACTCCCTGGGGGTGCATATCGCCGATGTATCTCACTATGTACGGGAAGGAAGCGCGCTCGATCGCGAGGCATTTCGCCGCGGCACCAGCGTTTACTATGCCGATCAGGTGATCCCGATGCTGCCGAAAGCGCTCAGCAACGGGATCTGCTCCCTCAATCCCACGGAGGACAGGCTGGCGTTCTCCTGCCTGATGACGGTGGACAGGCAGGGCAATATCACCGATTACCGGTTTGTGAAATCGGTGATCCGTTCCCGCGTCAAAGGGGTGTACGATGAGATAAACCGCCTGTTTGATGGGGACAGTTCTGCCGAGCTTGCCGAAAAATATGCCGAGGTGCTGCCGGAACTGCCGGTCATGCGGGAGCTGTTTGAGCTTTTGTATCAAGCCCGGATCGCACGGGGCACGCCCGAATTGGAAACGGTCGAGAGCAAGATCATCGTAAAAGAAAACAGGGTGGTGGAGATAAAGCCCCGTACCCGCGGTGTATCGGAGGAGATGATCGAGGAATTCATGCTCCTTGCCAACCGGTGCGCTGCCCATTTCGGGCGCACCCATGAGATCCCGTTTGTCTACCGCGTGCATGAGGACCCGCCGAAAGAGAAGATCAACTCTCTGCGGGAAACGCTGGCGCTGCTCGGCGTCTCGACCGAGCCGCTGCGGGGCGATGTGACGGCGGACAACCTGTCGAGCGTGCTGGAGGAAGCGCGGGACACCCCGCTCAAAGCGCTTATCAACCGGCTGGTGCTGCGGAGCATGTCCAAAGCGCGGTACAGTGAACAGCCGCTCGGGCATTACGGGCTGGTGCTGAGCGATTACGCCCATTTCACTTCGCCGATCCGACGGTATCCCGATCTGATGATCCACCGGATCATGACCGATCTGCTTTCGGGCATGAGTCGGGATAAGGTGGTGCAGCGGTACCACAAAAAGGCGCCCGAGGCGGCAAAGCAATCCTCCAAGACAGAGCTTGACGCGGTGATGATCGAGCGCGCCTGCGAGGACTGCTACAAGGCGGAGTATATGCGCGGGCATATCGGCGAGGTGTTTACCGGCGTGATCTCGTCCGCGGCGGCGCAGGGACTGTATGTCGAGCTGCCCAACACCGTGGAAGGGCTGATCCGCGCCGATACCCTGCCCGACAAATGCCGGTTTGACGGCGTTCTGGGCTTTCGCCCCGAGCAGTCGGGGAAAAGCTATCGGATCGGCGATCCGGTGACGGTCAAATGCATCGGCACCAACGTCAACGCGGGACATATTGATTTTGAACTGGTGTGACCTATGATTAGTTACGAACCGTTTTTCAGGCTTTTGAAGGAAAGAGATATGTCTCCGTATACTCTGGTATCCCGATACGGCGTCAGCAGCAGCCTGATCGATCGGCTGCGGCATGACCGCCCTATCACCACCGTGACCTTAAACGACCTCTGCCGGCTTTTGCATTGCAAAGTATCGGACGTCCTGTGTTATATCGACGATGAAGAACAGTAAAAGCGCCGACGGAAAACCGTCGGCGCTTTTTTGGATAGCGGAAATTGCTGCCTGCACTTTTGGCAGGCCGTTTTTATTCGCTCGGCGGAGCCTGTTTCCTTTCGCCGAGATATCGTTTTGCGTCCTTGATAAAGCTCCAGATCATCACGATCATAATGATCCCGATCGGGAAGGCGCTGATGATGCTGACGCTCTGGATATTGCTCATACTGCTCTCGGAGAAGACCAGCGCGATCGGCAAAACGATCAAAAGCAGGCACCACAAAAGCGTGATCATGGGGTGAGGCTTCTCGTCCTGCTGAAGCTTCCTGTAGCTGTAGCACGCCGCCGTATACGCAATAGAATCAAACGACGTGGCATAGAACGCGATCATGCACACAAGCGTTAAGATCAGGATAAACGTCGCGCACGGCATCGTATCAATGATATTCATAATCAGCCCGTAGAGGTCGCCGCTTTCCTCATACTGCGCGATAAAGTCTGCGGCGCCGCTTGTCTGAAGGCCGAGGCTGTAGTTGCCGAGTATGATAAAGCTGACGATCGTGGAACCGACGCCGAAGACATAGCCGCCGAGGATGGTCTGCCGGATCGTTCTGCCGCGGCTGATGTTGCCGATGAAAAACGGCGCCGCGATGCACCATACCATCCAGTATGCCCAGTAGTAGATCGTCCAATCCTGCGGGAAATTGCTTGTTCTCGCCGGGTCGGTATAGGTGGACAGCTCTATAAAGTTCTGAACCATTTTCCCGAGGCTCTGGAAGCCGTTTTCGATGATATATCTGCCCTGTCCGCCGATCAGCAGTACGAACAGCAGCAGCCCGAAGAAAAGATAAATACAAAGCTTTGCGAGAAAGCCGATTCCCTTGAAGCCGTGCATGACGGCGTAGGTGTATACCGCGCAGGTGATCAGCAGGATGATGATCGTCACGGTCGTGCGGCTGATGCTCAGACCGAAGAGCTTGAGAATAATACTTGCCATAAGCGGAGTGGCAACGGAGAATGTGGTCGCCGTTCCCGCCAGCAGCGCAAAGAGGGCAAAGAGATCGATCACCCGGCCGAGAATACCGTCCGCGTGCTTGCCGATCACAGGACGGCAGGCCTCGGAATAGCGCTGCCTGCTGCGCTTTCTCACATGGAGCATGAACCCGAACGCCACCGCCAGAACAAGGTAAAACGCCCACGGGATAAAGCTCCAGTGGAACAGCGGGAATACCCCTGCCCATTCCGAAACGCTGCCCATCTCGGCAATATGCGGATTGGCGGCATACATGACCCATTCCGCAAAGGAGTAGAACAGAATGTCCGCCGCAAGTCCGCAGGTGAACATCATGCTCCCCCATGCGAAGAAGGAGTATTTCGGCTTTTCATCCGGCTCTCCGAGTACGATGTCCCCGTATTTTGAGACCGACAGGAATACGGAAACAGCCAGTACGCCAAGTCCGATCACAAGGTAGTATAACCCGACGGTGTCGCCGAAAAAGAACCGAACCTGACTGATGATGCCGTTTGACTGCTCCGGGAACAGGAACAGCAGGATTGCCAATCCCACGATCAGGATAAACGGCGCCAGCGTGATCAGCCAATCTATCCCGCCCTTGTTTTCTTTTGTTTTCATGATGCCTTTCCTTTCCGTTTCGTTTCTGCCGAAAGCCCTTTCCTCACAGCGTCAAACCGCAGTCCGCCAGATACTTTTGCAGCCTTGCGGCTGTTTTGCTTTCCAGCAGAACCTGCCCTTCCCCGATAATCTGTTTGACCCTTTGCGACGCCCTTTGCTCGATATCGGGATAGGGCTGCTCCTTCCACCTGTCATAGAGGTTCCAGTCGGATATATCCGCCTGCCAGCCGTCATAAAGGTGATCCAGCGTGGAATCGTGCATCAGGAAATTCTCCCCATGGCCGATCTCCATCATGACGTCCACCGACAGCGTTTCCTCCGAAATCTCGATCCCTTCGGCGATCCGTTTGACGCGGGCAATGACCTCGTTATCGATGAGGGTTTTTTCCAATGAAACGGTCAGCAAATTCTCCATCGAACCGGCGGATTGGCTGGTTACATCCACATCCAGCAGCACGGTCAGAAGCAGGCTCTGCATCGTTTCAAATCCCGCCTGATAGTCCAGACATTTAGAACTGGTGACCCCTGTCTGCGCCCGTGCGGGAAGACGGTAGTAATCCTTATACATCTGGATCGCGCCGGCAAGCATCAGCGCCGTATCGGGGCTGGCGCACTCCCACGACGCAATTTTGAGGTTGCCGTAGGTAAGCGAGGCGGAGGGAAGCACCGGGATTCCCGGATTGACGCACTGCGCCAGACAAAGACCGGCGAGCGTTTCCGCATTGGCCTGCACGATCGTCCCCAGAATATGCACGGGCGAGGTGATCCCCGACATCGGCGCGGAAACCAGCGCCACCGGCTGCCCGCTTGCGGCAAACTCCATGATCGATTCGCAGGAATCCTTGCCGTACACCAGCGGGCTTTCGGGAGTGACGATGCTCCATGTCACATAATGGTTCTGCACAAAGTCGTCCCCGAAAACGATGCGGTACATATCGATCTCGCGCCGCTTATCCTCTTTTCCGCCCACATCCATCGGCGCAAGCCACGGCTTATCGGTATACAGCATCGTCTCATACAGGCACCGAAGGTTCCTTGTCTCCATCGGCACGTCGGAGGGAGACAGCGGCTGGTACCCGGTCATGTTGATATTGCCGCAGGCCTGGTACAGCTTCTGAAGATCGATAAAATCCTGTATTCCCGTCTGTGCGCGGCGCACTCCGCCGCATTCATGCAAAACAACCTCTCCGCCGGCAGGATGCACGATCAGGTCTCCCCCGCCGATCGTGACCGACCGGCTTTCGTTGATCGCCTCCATCCGGAAGGACGCGGGAACGGTTTTTAAGCAGGCGTCCACCAGCTCGCGGGACAGATATACGATCTCGCCGTCCACCCTTGCTCCCTTTTTCGCAAAAAGGTCTGCCGCTTCGGGCGAGCGGAACACCACGCCCTTATGCTCCAGCAGGTAAACCGACGCCTCGTGGATCTGCTGCATATCCGAATCGGACAGGAATTTTGGCTTTTGAAACAGTTTCATTTTCATTCTCTCCTTTTTATGACGGTTGATAACGGGCATATCCGGCGTCGATTTGGATCAGCTCCGCCAGATTGTCGATCTCCTGCAGGGCGTTTGCCGGGATCTCCTTCACCTCGAGATGATAGGAATCCGGATGACCGAGCGGGATCTCATCCCAATAGATCCCGGTGTTTTTTTCTGTCTCCACCGTGCGGCGGACGTCCTCCGCCAGTCGGCTGCCGTCCCTTTCGTTCCACACCGAGATACCGAAAAGCTGGTACCCGATCCCGCGGCCGTCCTTGTCGCAGCTTTTGATCCGCTTGCCCTCCACCTCCAGCAGCCATTCCGTTGCGGGGGTTTTCCACGCTGCCAGATAGCCGGAGGTTTTGGCGTCCACCCGGAAGATCCCGGGATCGCGAACAAGGATATCCGCTTCCAGCACAAACGCCCCCGGAAGATACTGCCGTGCATAATAGATGGATGTGATATTGTTCCCGTTGAGATAATCCGGGTTTTCAATCAAATGAATATCGGGTGCTTCCCCGTATATCTCACGGAACAGTTCCTTTTTGTAGCCTGTTACAATATAGATGTCGCTGACTCCGTTTGCTTTGAGCGCCTCGATCTGGGCGTCCATGATCCGCTTCCCGTTGACCGGCAGCAGAGGTTTTGGCGTTTGAAGGGTGACAGGGCGCAGCCGTTTGCCCTCCCCTGCCGCAATGATGATTGCCTTTTTGATCCCGGCCATATGCTTCTCCTCTTTTCTCCTTGCTGATATCCCCGCGGCTGCAGGCGCGCCGCGTTTTACCGTTTACCGCCGTTT
>CANQKG010000107.1 GCA_947624425.1 uncultured Clostridia bacterium
GTCTGCGACAAGTGCGGCGGGAACACCGTACAGCGGAAGGACGATCACCCCGACACCGTGCGGGAGCGTTTGGCTGTTTATCACGAACAGACCGAGCCGCTCAAGGACTATTATGAAAAAACCGGCAAGCTGGTCATCGTCGAGGGTCAGGAGGAGGTCAGCGACACCTCCGAGCTGGTGCTCAAGGCACTGAGGGCGTAATTGAGATGATCGCGCTGAAAACAAAAACCGAGCTTGCCCGTATGGCGGACGCCTGCCGCATTTCGGCGGAGGTGCTGCTGCGGGCGGGCGAGGTGATTGCAGCCGGCATGACGACCAAAGAACTGGATACCATTTTGAGAGAGTATATTCTCTCCTGCGGAGCCAAGCCCTCGTTTCTGGGTTACGGCGGATTCAAAGGAAGCGCATGCATTTCCATCAATGACGAGGTGATCCACGGGATCCCCTCTAAAAAGCGGGTGATCGCCGAGGGCGACGTCGTCAGCGTGGATGTGGGCGCCTATTATCGCGGCTATCACGGCGACAACGCCTACACCTATCGGGTGGGCGAGGTCGGGAAGGAAGCGGATGCGCTTCTTTCGGTCACCGAGGAGGCGCTCTACCGCGGCATCGCGGCGGCGCAGCCCGGCAATCGGATCGGTGATATTTCCGCCGCAGTACAGGGCTATGTGGAGTCCCACGGCTTTTCGGTGATCCGGCAGTATGTCGGACACGGGGTCGGCCGGGACCTTCACGAGGATCCGGAGGTGCCGAACTTCGGCAGAGCGGGACACGGTCCCCGTCTGCTGCCCGGCATGACCATCGCCATCGAGCCGATGGTCAACGCCAAAGGCAGCGAGATCTATCTGCTGCCGGACGGCTGGACGGTCAAAACAAAATCGGGCTGCCTGTCTGCTCACTTTGAGCATACGATCGCCATTACGGCAAGCGGACCGCAGATCCTGACAAAGGTGTAGCGGTCATGGAGCTTCAAGTCGGAAGGGTGGTCATCCCCCGCGCCGGACATGACGCGGGCAGGTACCACGTGATCGTGGCGCTGGACGGCGGCGCGGTGTATATCGCGGACGGCAGACGGCGCGGGCGGGATAAGCCCAAGCGGAAAAATCCGCGGCATTTGGCCAAAACCGGTATCGTATTATCCCTGTCGGAGCTTGAGACCGACAGAAAGATCCGCGCGGCGCTCTGGCCGTATCAGTACGGCGGCGCGGACGCGAAATAGGGAGGTATTTTGGTTTGTCAAAAGAAGATGTGATCGAGGTAGAGGGCGTTGTGGTGGAAAAGCTCCCCAACGCGACCTTTCAGGTAGAACTCAAAAACGGACACAAGGTACTGGCGCATATTTCGGGCAAGCTGCGGATGAATTATATCCGCATCCTGCCGGGCGACCGGGTGACGCTGGAGATGTCTCCTTACGACCTGACCAAGGGGCGGATCACCTGGCGCTCGAAATAAGCGTGCGATCCTCTGGGCGCGGGAGGAGCGGCTGCTTCCTGCTTTGCAGAGATCATGATATAAGGCAAGCATACTAAAACAGGAGGGTTTTCAAAATGAAAGTCAGACCTTCGGTAAAGCCTATGTGCGAGAAGTGCAAGATCATCAAGCGGAAAGGCCGCGTGATGGTGATCTGCCAGAATAAGAAGCACAAGCAAAGACAGGGCTAATCGTAAAATTGGAGGTGCATCAACCATGGCAGTGGCAAGAATTGCTGGCGTAGACCTGCCCAGAGAAAAGCGGGTGGAGATCGGGCTGACCTATATTCTGGGGATCGGCCGTTCCTCCGCCGCCGAGATTTTGGCAAAGACCGGCGTGAATCCCGACACCCGGGTCAAGGACCTGACCGAGGACGACCTCGCCAAGCTCCGCGATTATATCGATAAGAACTATGAGGTGGAGGGCGACCTGCGCCGTACCACTTCGCTCAACATCAAGCGGCTGATCGAGATCGGCTGCTATCGCGGTGTGCGGCACAGAAAGGGTCTGCCGGTCAGAGGGCAGAACACCAAGAACAATGCCCGTACCAGAAAAGGTCCGAAGAAGACCATAGCCAACAAGAAAAAGTAATCGGGAGGGATACGAGAAATGGCAAAACCGAAAAAGACAACGGTTCGCAGAAGACGCGAGCGGAAGAATATCGAACGCGGCGCCGTTCATATCCAGTCCACCTTCAACAATACCATTGTCACCATCACCGATACGCAGGGCAATGCGATCTCCTGGGCAAGCGCGGGCGGCCTCGGCTTCCGCGGTTCCAAGAAATCCACTCCCTTTGCGGCGCAGACTGCGGCTGAAACGGCGGCAAAGGCCGCTATGGAGCACGGTCTGAAGACGGTCGAGGTCTTTGTCAAAGGCCCCGGTTCCGGACGCGAAGCGGCGATCCGGGCCCTGCAGTCGGCCGGTCTGGAGGTCACCATGATCCGTGACGTGACCCCCATCCCGCACAACGGCTGCCGTCCGCCGAAAAGAAGACGCGTATAACGAATTGGAGGTATCACAGAATGGCTAGATATACCGGTGCGGTATGCAGACAGTGCCGCCGCGAAGGGCAGAAGCTCTTTTTGAAGGGAGAAAAGTGCTACTCCGAGAAGTGCGCGATCGTAAAGCGCGAGTATGCGCCCGGCCAGCACGGCAGAGGACGCAAAAAGGAGTCGGAGTACGGGATCCAGCTCCGCGCAAAGCAGAAGGCAAAGCGGTATTACGGCGTGCTGGAGAGCCAGTTCCGAAAGTATTTTGAGATGGCCGAGCGCCGTGAAGGCAGAGCGGGCGAAAATCTGCTGCGGATTTTGGAGTCCCGTCTCGATAACGTGGTCTACCGGCTTGGCTTTGCGTCCTCCCGCGCAGAGGCAAGGCAGCTTGTGCTGCACGGACATTACACGGTAAACGGTAAAAAGGTAAATATTCCCTCGTTCCTCGTGAAAGCGGGCGATGTGATCGCCGTCAGCGAGAAATCCCGCTCCAGCGAGAAGATCAAAACGGTCGTGGAGACCTGCGGCGCCCGTCCGGTTCCCGTTTGGATGGACAAAAACGCCGACGCGCTGACCGCCGCGATCACCCGTCTGCCCAACCGCGATGAGATCGATCTGGACGTGCCGGAGCACCTCATCGTCGAGCTGTACTCCAAATAACACGCTGCATAGGCAAAACGCGCAGGAATGTGGGTTTTGCCGGCGGCTGCACGGATTCGGAGTATACGGGCTGGCGACTATCTTCACAGGAGGGTAATTATGATCGAAATTGAAAGGCCAAAAATCGAGACGGCAGAAATGAAACCCGACGGCAGCTACGGACGGTTCGTGATCGAGCCTCTTGAGCGCGGCTACGGCACCACCCTGGGCAACAGCCTGCGGCGGGTGCTGATCTCCTCCCTGCCCGGCGTGGCAGTCACCTCGATCAAGATCGACGGTGTCCAGCATGAGTTTTCCACCATCCCCGGCGTGAAGGAGGACGTTCCCGAGATCGTCCTCAATATCAAGGGTCTGCTTGCCAAGATGTACGGCGAGGCGCCCAAGACGGTCTATCTGGAGGGCGAAGGTCCCTGTGAGCTGACCGCCGGCGATATCAAAACCGACGCCGAGGTGGAGATCCTCGATCCGGGTATGCACATCGCAACGCTGGGTCAGGACGCGCGGCTGTACATGGAGCTGACCATCGACCGCGGACGCGGCTATGTTGAGGCAAAGGATAATAAGAAGACCCTGCCGACCACCATCGGCACCATTGCGGTGGACAGTATCTACACGCCGGTGCTGAAGGCGAATTTCACGGTGGAGAACACCCGTGTGGGACAGATCACCGACTATGACAAGCTGACGCTGGAGGTCTGGACCGACGGCACCATCTCGGCAAAGGAGGCGGTGTCGCTGGCGGCGAAGGTGCTGATCGAGCATCTGAACCTCTTTGTCGATCTGTCCGAGGACGTTTACACCGGCGACATCATGGTGGAAAAGCAGGACACCGGGAAAGAGAAGCTTTTGGAGATGTCGATCGACAATCTGGAGCTGTCGGTGCGTTCTTTCAACTGCCTCAAGCGCGCGGGCATCAATACGGTGGGCGACCTCATCAGCAAGTCGGAAGAGGAGATGATGAAGGTGCGCAACCTCGGGCGGAAATCGCTGGACGAGGTGGTCAACCTGCTGGCGTCCATGGGCTTCCATTTGAACAACGACGGAGAATAATCAACGAGAAGGAGTGAGATAAGATGCCGGGCAGCAGAAAACTGGGCAGAGCCTCCGATTGCAGACGGGCAATGCTCCGCGGGCTGGTGACCTACCTGCTCGAAAACGGACGGATCGAGACGACCGTTGCCAGAGCCAAGGAGGTTCGGGCAATGACCGAGAAGATGATCACGACCGGTAAGGAGAACACCCTGCACGCCAAGCGTCAGGTATACGCTTATGTGACCAAGGAGAGCGTGGCGAAGAAGGTGTTCGATCAGATCGCGCCGAAGTACGCGGACAAAAACGGCGGATATACCCGTATCGTCAAGATCGGTCCCCGTCGCGGCGACGCTGCGGAAATGGCAGTTATTGAGCTTATTTAATTAATGTGATATTACCCTGTCGGTGTAGTTTTATACCACAGGGTAATTTTTTTGATTTTTTTAATAAAATCTGTGACAAATCAGATTAAATATGTTATAATAGGGTCGTGGATTTATATAAGGTCAAGGCAGGTGATATAATGCCCCGAAGTGTATCAAAATATGTGGTTTGTCCGAAATGTAACCAGCAAACCTCAACCGACATAGTGATAAGCGGTAATACAACCGAGGATTCCGATTTGAGGAATGTTGTTTTTTCAGAGAGTATTTTCCGTTGGAAATGTAAAAAATGCGGCTTCAGTTCAAAATATCAGCACCCGTTTCTGTATAATGATGTCGAGCGTAAGTTTATGGTCTACTATATACCTCAGGTCGAAAGACAAAAGGTGGTTGATGCAAAGCTTGAAGCTGAATTTGCCGGATTATCCGATATCAGAAAACGAATAGTACCTGATATAAATTCAATGAAGGAAAAAATAATTGTTTTTGAGAGAGGAATAAATGACCTTGCTTTGGAGCTGACAAAACTTGCTGTTTCCGAGATCGTTTCAAAGGAAACCGGACATACGGTTTATTCCGGATATTTTACCGATATGAACGAGGAGCAAAATACAATAAGCTTTCAGTTCTTTGTCGGCGGGGATAAACGCTCATATATACAGTCCGCAAGACTTGAGGTGTACAAACATTCCCTTGAGATGGTGAAGAAAAAATTTGCGGGGGATGAAAAACAACAGGGATTTCTTAATATCGGCAGACAATGGGCGAAAAATGCCCTTGATACATACAAAGGCTCACGTTAGGAGCCGTAACATACCTTTTCCGGGTGTGAATCTTAATTTTGCTTAGTTGACATTGGCGTTTTCAATGTTTGGGCATAATTTGGAAAAAAATATGGATTTTTTTAAAAAAA
>CANQKG010000108.1 GCA_947624425.1 uncultured Clostridia bacterium
CGGTCCCCCTCCCTTTCACAAGGGAGGTCTTGACAAAGACGGAAGCTTTGTGGTTTGAAATGGGATAAGTGAAAAAAAGAAAATCTTCCGGCGGCTCGTTTCGTGTAATCTTCCGTCTGCACACTTTGCTAGAATTTTTATCAAAGCTTGCTTGTTCGCCAGTGCCTCCCTTGTCAAAGGGAGGGGGACCATGCGTCAGCATGGTGGTGGGATTCAATACCACTAATCTAAAATACAGCCGCCTTTCTCCCTTGTCAAAGGGCGCTCTTGCCGAAGCGCGCCCGGTGGGCGATGAAGCGAGGCGAGAGTGGCGCCGCGGGCAGGTCACAGGCGTTTGGTGTGCTTCT
This sequence comes from uncultured Clostridia bacterium, assembly GCA_947624425.1. Classification (GTDB taxonomy): domain Bacteria; phylum Bacillota; class Clostridia; order Oscillospirales; family Ruminococcaceae; genus CANQKG01. The sequence goes on from CANQKG010000108.1 coordinate 348, forward strand.
GATAGAGCCACACCGACAAAATGGTGGAAACGCACCAGCCCACGGGCCATGCCGCCCAGATCCCGACCGAGCCGAGCGGCTTTGACAGCGCCACGGCAAGCGCCACCCGCAAAACGAGGTCGGTAAAGGTGGCGGTCATGAACTGCCGCATCAGACCCGCACCCCGCAAAATGCCGTCGGTCACCAGCTTGACCGAGATCACAAAGTAAAAGGGCGACAAGATCCGCAGAAACAACACGCCGGTATCCAGCGCGTCGGCGCTCGGCGCGTCCAGAAAGAGCCGGACAAGCAGTCCGCCCGCAAAGAAAAAGAGGAGGAAAAAGGGGAGCGAGATCAGCCAGACCATGCGAATGCCGGCAAAAAAGCCTTCCCGCACCCGTTTCGGCTGTCCGCCGCCGAGATTCTGCGCGGTGTAGTTGGAAACGCCGTTGCCCAGTGTGGTAAACGAGGTGATGACAAGGCTGTTGAGCTTGACCCCTGCCGAGTACCCCGCGATCACCCCCGCGCCGAACCGGTTGATGACCCCCTGAATGACGACATTCCCGACCGAGATAAAACTCTGCTGGAGGATGCTCGGCACCGCGACCACCGCGATCTGCCGCAGCAGTCCGAACGAAAACATAGGCTGTCGTCCCGTTGCCGGAAGCCGGTGCAGGCGACGGAACACCGCCGCGACCGCCAGCAGGCAGCTTACCCCCTGACAGAGAAAGGTTGCCCACGCAACGCCCGCCACCCCCATGGAAAACGCGGTGACAAAGAGAATATCCGCCGCGATATTGGCGGTGGAGGAAAAGGCGAGGAACAAAAACGGCGTGCGGGAATCCCCCATGGCGGAGAACACGCCGGTGGCGATATTGTAAAAAAAGACAAACGGCAGTCCGCCGATATAAATCATGAGGTATAATTTGGAGTCGGCAAGGATCGCCTCGGGCGTTCTAATGAGGGTCAGCAGTCCGCCCGCCGAAAGAAAACCCGCCGTCATCAACAGCAGGCAGAGTGCGCCGGACGCCAGCATGGCGGTGGAAACGGCGGTTTTCACCCTACCGTACTGCTTTCCGCCGAACAAACGGGAAACCACCACCGAGCAGCCGATATTGCAGCCGAAGGCGAACGCAATAAAGATGAGGGTGATCTCATAGCTGTTTCCGACCGCCGCCAATGCCTGTTCCCCGATGAACTTACCGGCAACGAAGCTGTCGGCGATCTGATAAAGCTGCTGGAAGATCACACTGCCGAACAGCGGCAGGCAGAACCGCCACAGCACCGTGGCGGGTCGCCCGACCGTCAGATCCCTGTTTTCCATTCGATCCCTTCTCTCACACTTCGGGTGTGTCGATAAAATCGGCACGGTTTCGCAGCAACGGCATATCATCCGTTTTTGTGCGTTTTGAATCCCTCCGCCGCCTCTTGCGGTTCTGGGTTTGGCTTGGTGCTTTGATTTAGCCGGGTGCTTTTGAATCCCTCCACCATGCTGCGCATGGTCCCCCTCCCTTTCACAAGGGAGGTCTTGACAAAGACGGAAGCTTTGTGGTTGAAAAAGGATAGTGGTGGGATTCCAAACCGCTTTTTCCGTGACGGATTGCTATTTACAGACTAAAGCGGTCGGGGGACCGACCGCTTGTACTTATCATTCGGCGTTTTCGGCTGTTTCCTCCGGCAGGGCTTCGCCCTTCATCATCCGGGCAAATTCCTCGCCGTCCATCGTCTCATGCCGCACCAGATAGGCCGCGACCGCGCAAAGCTGCTCGTCATGAGTGCGCAAAATCTCCTCCGCCTTTTGGTAGGCCTCGCCCACCAGACGGCGCACTTCCTCGTCGATCTCGGACGCCACCTCCTCGGAGTAGCCGCGCCCCTGGCTGATATCCCGCCCGAGGAACACCTCCTGCTCCGCGTTGCCATAGACGATCGGTCCCAGCTTCTCGCTGAAGCCGTACCGGGTGACCATGTTGTGGGCGATCGAGGTCGCCCGCTCGATATCGTTCGACGCGCCGGTGGAGATATCCGCCAGTTTGAGCTGTTCCGCCACCCGCCCGCCGAGCAGGGTGACGATCTCCTCCTCCATCTCGGTGCGGGAAACATAACTGCGGTCATGCTCCGGCAGGCTCATGGTAAAGCCGCCTGCCATGCCCCGCGGCATGATCGAAATCTGATGCACCGGCGGTTGTGTTTCGGAATAATAGGTGGTGATCGCGTGTCCCGCCTCGTGGAAGGCGGTCAGCCGCTTTTCCTTGTCCGAGATCACCTTGGAGCGTTTCTCGGGACCCGCGATCACCTTGATGGTCGCGTCCTCGATCTCCTGCTCGGTGATCGCCTTCTTATTCCGCCGCGCCGCCAGGAGCGCCGCTTCGTTCATCAGGTTTTCGAGATCCGCGCCGGTGAAGCCGACGGTGGATTTCGCAATGGTGTTGAGGTTGACGTCAAAGCCGAGCGGCTTATTTTTGGAGTGGATCTTCAAAATCTCCTCCCTGCCCTTGACGTCGGGATAGCCGACAAAAATCTGCCGGTCGAACCGTCCCGGGCGGAGGAGCGCCGGATCGAGAATGTCCCGCCGGTTGGTGGCGGCGATGATGATGACCCCGGTATTGGCGCCGAAGCCGTCCATCTCGACCAGAAGCTGGTTTAAGGTCTGCTCCCTTTCATCGTGACCGCCGCCGAGACCCGCGCCCCGGTGACGACCCACCGCGTCGATCTCATCGATAAAGATGATGGACGGCGCGTTTTTCTTTGCCTGATCGAACAGATCCCGCACACGGGAAGCGCCCACGCCGACGAACATCTCCACAAAATCGGAGCCGGAGATCGAGAAAAACGGAACCCCCGCCTCCCCCGCGACCGAGCGCGCCAGCAGCGTTTTACCGGTACCCGGAGGTCCCATCAGCAGTACGCCCTTGGGAATACGCGCCCCAAGCTCGTTAAACTTGGCGGGATTTTTGAGGAACTCCACGATCTCCTGCAATTCCTCTTTTTCCTCATCGCAGCCCGCCACCTCCGAAAAGGTGGTGGTGCGTCCCTGCTGGGCGGTCTGCTTGAGATTTGCCTTGCCGAACTGGCTTATCTTGCCGCCGCCCTGCTGCTTCATCATCATATAGTAGAAAAGCCCCATCCCGGCGATCAAAAGCACGATCGGCAGCAGGCTGAACAGCCAGGTGTTATCGGTCGCGCGGATATAGTTAAACTCGATGGGGTCGTCGGGATGCTCCTTATTATGCGCCAGCACCGAGTCCTCGATCGCGGACAAAAACAGGCTGACATTCGGCACCCGATAAACGGCACGGGTGTCGTCCCTCAGGGTATAGCTTAATTCCCCGCTGCCGAGATCGACCTCAAACTGCTTGACCTGATCCTGCTGGAAGTAGCCGACCACGGTATAATACTCGGTACGCTCGCTGCTGCGGAGCATCCCCTGCATGGTCATATACATCAATCCGATAACGGCGGCCAGCACCGCCAGATAGATGATGATATTCTTCTTGCTTCGTTTCGGATTCATCCGTTTCGGTTCTCCTCTCTCTATTTGCCGGTATCCTCCGGCAATACGACCACATCGGGCAGGTAGCGGTACTTTTCGTCAAAGTCCAGCCCGTATCCCACCACAAATGCGTCGGGAATGGTGAAGCCCACATAGTCGGCGGAGAAATCCGCCGTCCGCCGGTCGGGCTTATCCAGCAGCACGATCGTTTTCACCGAATTGGCTCCCTGCTCTTTCAGCAGGCGGGTGAGCTTATAGAGGGTGTTGCCGGTATCGAGGATGTCCTCCACCAGAATGATATCCTGCCCGCGGATCTCATCCGCGTTGGGCATCTTCACCTTGACCTCGCCGCTGCTTTCGGTGCTGTGCAGGTAGCTTGACGCCGTCAAAAACCCGATTTTGCAGGGCAGCTCCGCCGCCCGCAGCAGGTCGGCAAAAAAGAACACCGCGCCCTTGAGTACCCCCAGTACCAGCGGCGTTTTCCCCTCGTAATCCCGCCGAAGAAGCGCGCCCAGCTGTGCCACCCGCACGGCAAGCTGTTCCCGGGAAAAAAGAACGTCATACTGCTCTGTCATAATTCCACCTCTGCTGTAATCAGCAACATCCGTTTTGTTTCGGCGCCGACGGCGACCCGGGTAGTCACGCCCAGCCGCTCGACGGCCAGCGTACCCGCTTCGTCCGAAAGAAAGAGGAGCCGCGCCCGATCCTCGGGTCCGATCCCCGCTTCCTGACAAAGCTTTTTGACCGATTTTGTCAGACCCCGCTCCAAAAGGGTCAGCTTTTCGCCGCCCTCCCTGGTGTGGATCCGCAAAGTCCCTTTTATTTTATCATAATCTATGGGAGGAAACAAGGCGTTTTTATGAACATTTTGACAAGGTTCTTCCGTTATCCGAAGTTTTGGCCGTCTGCCGTCCGGCAAAACGGCGCCGTTTGGGGTGAGCGTGACGGAAAATCCGGCCGACGGCGCGGGCTTTCCGGACAAAAGCAGCCCGCCCGCCGTATAAAAACTGCCGTACCGCCCGCCAAAGCAGATCACCCGCATCAGCCGCTCACACCCGCTGCCCGAGCCGGTAAGCCGCAGACAGACCCGCCGCAGCAGCGCCGGATCGGCCTCTCGGAGGGTTTTCAGGTCATAGCCGTTTTCCCGCTTTGCCGCCGCTTCCAGTGCGTTTGCCTTGGCGGTGAGATAGGCTTCGTCCGCCCGCAGCGCCGCCGTCAGGCGGGACACGGCTTTTAGAAAGCGGGGATTCTCCCGCAGCATGAGCGGCAGTATCTCCCGCCGCACCCGATTGCGGGCATAGGCGTTTGTATGATTGGTTTCATCCTCCCGGTGGGGAATATGGCAGGCGGCCAGATAGGCCTCGATTTCCCGCCGCTCCACCGTGAGAAGCGGCCGGACGATCCTGCCCCGTTTGGGCGGGATCCCGCAAAGCCCCCGTCCGCCGCTGCCGCGGATCAGCCGCAGCAGCACCGTTTCCGCCTGATCGTTTAGGGTGTGCGCCGTGACGATTTTGTCACAGCCGCAGCGGGAAGCCGTCCGCTCAAAAAAAGCATAGCGCAAAGCCCGTCCCGCCGCTTCGGTTCCCTGTTTTTGCACTGC
>CANQKG010000109.1 GCA_947624425.1 uncultured Clostridia bacterium
TGCAGATACGTCGGTTTGAAGAGTTGGGGATCACGTGGAATTGTGCAGAAGATTTCTGGATCCGTGGGTATGAACACGCAAAAGCTTTTTTTGCTGAAAACGGACAGTTGAAAGTAGCCGATGGATACGTTGCGGCAGACGATTTTAAGTTGGGGAGATGGATCGCCAATCAGAGAACTGCGTACCGGAATGGACGGTTGACAGCCGAAAAAGTAAAACAGCTGGAAGAGATCGGTATGTGCTGGAATGCGCTCCAGGATCGTTGGCAGGTGGGATATGAACACGCAAAGGAATATTTTGCGCAGTATGGAGATTTGAATGTGCCCAAGTATTTTTTGAGCCAGGATGGTTATCCCCTGTATCCCTGGATCTCATCCCAAAGAAAAGCGCACAAATCGGAAAAGCTGTCTATGGAACGGGAACGTCAGTTGGACAAGATCGGCATGATCTGGAACACAAATGAAAATCGCTGGGACGAGGTCTATGAAATGGCCCGGGAGTATTATCGTGAGCACGGTGATCTCAATGTTCCGACACAGTACAAAACGGCAGACGGCAGCGACCTATGGGAATGGGTGCGTTCCCAGCGCGAGAAATACCATCACGGAACACTTGCCCCGGAGTGCAAACAAAAACTGGAAGCCATCGGTATGGAGTGGCTTTCCGTCAATGAACGTAAATGGGAGAGCTACTATAGCGAAGCAAAAAGATACTATCTGTCACATGGGGATCTGGAGGTCCCGCCTTCTTACCGGTCAGAGAGCGGCGTATGGCTGGGTAAGTGGATTGCCAGGCTGCGCAGGAACAAAAACAACCTGCAAACTGCCGGCGTGAATGGGAATCAGGTCCTGCGACTGGAACAGATCGGCATGCATTGGGAGGAAACAGAAGACTTCCGCCTTCCAAAGACGAAAGACAGGAAGCCGATAGCAGTGTGAAATATGCTGCTGGGCCCAAACAAGACGAGAGAAATACGAAAATTTATTCGGGGGGGCAGAACCTGGTCTGCCCATCCTCCCCGTGGCGTAAGCGGGGAGAAGATACCGAAAAGAGTCCTGCAAAAAAGAGGGAAAAAGTTAGGTGGGAAAAACAATGGTACAGCCTGTGGAAGTGAATGTGGATCCAATTCAATCACCGGGTGAACCGATTCGGTCGGATCAAGTGGTAGTTGTTCAGAAAAAGCCGTTCTATGAGTTTGTCAAAAGAACCTTTGATATTTTTGTGGCGGTTATTTGTCTTTTGGTCGGACTTCCAGTCTATCTGATTCTAGTTCTTGCAATTGTGATAGACGATCCCGGGAATCCAATCTTTGTGCAAGAAAGAATCGGAATACATGGTGGTGTCTTCCGAATGGTGAAATTTAGAAGCATGATGACAAATGCAGAATCTCAGATTGAAAGAATGACAGAAGCACAGCGAGAAGAATTCATGCGAGAATTCAAACTGAAAGATGACCCTCGAATCACAAGAGTGGGTAAATTCATTCGCAAAACCAGTCTTGATGAACTTCCTCAGCTTGTCAATGTGTTAAAGGGTGATATGTCATTGGTTGGACCTCGTCCACCTCTTTTGATAGAACGGGATGCTTATGGGGGACATCTGGAAAGGGTCATGTCCGTGCGGCCTGGGCTTACGGGATATTGGCAAGTACACGGACGCTCAGACACGGAGTTTCAAGAACGAATCGAAATGAATGAATATTACATAGCCCATCGATCTATTGGAATGGATGTAAAGATTCTTTTTGATACTGTTGGGGTTGTTCTTTCTGGCAAAGGCGCAAATTAAAACAATTGAAGTGGGGTAGAGCACATGCACCAAATTGCAGTAGCAGGAACCGGATATGTGGGACTTTCATTGGCGGTATTGCTAGCACGACAAAATGATGTGACAGCCGTAGATGTAATACCGGAGCGGATCGATCAGATCAATCGCGGAACATCTCCTATTGCCGACACGGAGATCGAGACCGCGTTGGCAAGCGGCAGCCTGCACCTTACCGCGACGATGGATGTGGAAAGCGCATATCGGGATGCGGAGTTCGTCATCGTGGCGGTGCCCACGAATTATGACCCGGACAAGAAGTATTTCGACACCTCCATTGTGGAGGGCGTCATCCGGCAGGTCCTGTCGGTGAACGACGATGCTGTTATCATCATCAAGTCCACGATCCCGGTGGGTTTCACGAGGTCTATGCAGGAGAAGTTCGGCTGTGACCGCATCCTCTTCAGCCCGGAGTTTCTGCGGGAGGGGCGGGCGCTGTACGACAATTACTACCCCAGCCGCATCGTGGTAGGTGTCAACGCAAAAGAAGGTCCGATCTTTGAAAAAGCGCAGGAATTCGCTTTGCTGCTCAAATCCGCAGCAAAGCAGGAAGACGTTCCCGTGCTGGTGATGGGCACCACGGAGGCAGAGGCGGTGAAACTCTTTGCCAATACTTACCTTGCAATGCGGGTCAGCTTTTTCAACGAGCTGGACACCTATGCAGAGAGCAAGGGACTCAACGCCCAAGAGATCATCTCGGGCGTGAGCCTCGACCCCCGTGTGGGCACGCATTATAACAATCCCAGTTTCGGATATGGGGGATACTGTCTGCCAAAGGACGCCAAGCAAATGCTGGCAAATTTTGAGGGCGTGCCTCAGGAGCTTATGGGTGCCATCGTGCGGGCCAATCCCACCCGTGAAGCATTTATCACTGAACAGATCATGAAGAAGCTGGAAAATGCAACCCCGAAAGTTGTCGGCGTTTATCGACTGACCATGAAATCCAATTCGGACAACTTCCGGGAGAGCGCGGTGCAGCGGATCATTAAACGGCTGCAGGAGAAGGGCGTAGAAGTCTGTATCTACGAGCCGACGGTAAAAGAAAATGAATTTGCCGGTGTCCCGGTGGAAAAGGATTTCTCTACGTTTGCTGAAAAGTGCGGCGTGATCATCGCAAACCGGTATGAGTCGCAATTGGACGCTGTGCGGGATAAGCTCTATACCCGCGATCTGTTCCGCAGGGACTAGGAGGACGGTATGAACATTTTGGTGACCGGCGGTGCTGGGTTCCTAGGCTCGAATCTCTGCGCCAGACTGGTGCAGAACAACAATGACCACATCTACTGTCTGGACAATCTCTACACGGGCAGAAAAGAGAATATTGAGAACTTGCTGAGTTTGCCAAACTTTACGTTTCTTCAGCAGGACGTAATGGAGCCTATTGATTTAGAAGTTGACCAGATCTACAACGCGGCCTGCCCGGCCAGTCCCCCGGCATATCAGAAAAGCCCCACAATCACCACGAAGACCAGCGTACTGGGCGTTCTCAATATGCTGGAGCTTGCGAAAAAGACTGGCGCCACGCTACTGCACTTCTCCACCAGCGAGGTGTACGGCGACCCGGAGGTGCATCCGCAAGTGGAGAGTTACCGGGGCTACGTCAACCCCATCGGGATCCGCAGCTGCTATGACGAGGGCAAGCGCTGCGCCGAGAGTCTTTGCTTCGATTACAATCGGGAGTTCGGCGTGAAGATCAAAGTCATCCGCATCTTCAACACCTACGGCCCGAACATGGATCCCGACGATGGCCGCGTGGTGAGCAACTTCATTATACAAGCGCTCAAAGGGGAGGACATCACCGTCTACGGCGACGGGAAACAGACCCGGAGCTTCCAGTATGTGGACGACCTCATCGAAGGTATCTGGCGCATGATGAATGTGAGCCGGGCAGACTTCCTCGGCCCTGTCAACCTCGGAAATCCCGGGGAATTCACGATGCTGGAACTGGCGGAGAAGGTGCTCAAACATACGGGCAGCAGGAGCAAGCTTGTATTTTGCCCGTTGCCGGGGGATGATCCCACGCGGCGCAAGGCGGACATCTCTCTTGCAAAGAAAGAGCTTCACGGTTGGGAGCCGAAGATTCAGCTGGATGAAGGGCTGGAAAAGACCATCGCCTATTTTAAGAAGATCGTAGGGGAATGACCGATGAATCTGTTTGTTTCCGGCCGCCTGTGCCTGTTTGGCGAGCACAGCGACTGGGCAGGACTGTACAACCGAACAAACGCAGAGGTTGAGCCGGGTCTCGCCATCGTGACCGGCATCGAGCAGGGAATCTACGGCTTTGTGGAACGTGCGGATACGTTCCGATTCCGTGCGCTGAAGCCGGACGGCACGCACGACGAGTGGATCGAGTGGCCCATGTCCGTGAAGCAGTTGAAAGCCACAGCAGAGGAAGGCGGGTACTATTCGTACGTTGCCGGCGTCGCCGCGTTCATGCTGGAGTATTACGACGTGGGCGGGTTGTCTGTCGACATCACAAAAGTGACGCTGCCCATCAAGAAGGGACTTTCTTCCAGCGCGGCGATCTGTGTGCTGGTGGCGAGAGGATTCAATCTGACGTATGATCTCCAGATGTCCGTGCGCGGCGAGATGGAAGCCGCGTACCGCGGGGAGATCATGACGCCGTCCCGGTGCGGCAGGCTGGACCAGGCGTGCGCGTTTGGGCAGAAGCCAATGCTCATGCACTTTGCGAGCGAAAACATCGACGTGGACCGGCTCGCCGTGGGCAAAGATTTGCACTGGGTCTTTGCCGACCTGAACGGCGAGAAGGACACGAAGAAGATTCTGTCTTCCATGAACGCCTGCTATCCCTTTGCGCAGGATGAGCAGGCGAGAAAAGTGCAGGAAGCGCTCGGGCCGGACAACCGGCGGATCGTGGAAGCGGTCATTGAGGCCATGGGGGGCGGGGACGCGGAAAAGATCGGCCAGCTGATGGACGAATCCCAGAGGATCTTCGACGAGAAGATCGCGGGCGTCTGCCCGTCGGAGTTCAACTCTCCCCTGCTTCACGCAGTCATGCAGGACCCGAAGGTGCGCAAGCTATCTCTCGGCGTAAAAGGCGTCGGGAGCCACGGGGACGGCATGGTGCAGATGATCTGCGCCGACACGGAAAAACAAAACGCGCTGTGCGAATATCTCCAAAGTCTCGGCATGGATGCGTATGTATTTACGATCCGGGAGCAGCGGAGCGTACGGAAAGCCATCATCCCGGTGGCGGGGTTCGGCACCAGAATGTTTCCGGCGACAAAGGTCGTGAAGAAAGAGCTTTTCCCCGTAATTGATAAAGACGGGTTCGCAAAGCCAGCTCTCCTGATTTTACTTCAAGAACTGGAGCAGGCGGGTATCGAGGAGATCGCGCTCATTGTCAGTCCGGAGGACCGGGCCGAATTCGACAAACTGTTTAAGCAGGACCTTACCATTGAATATTACCGCAAGCTGCCGAAGGCGCTTAGGGACGTCAACGTGACGATCCAGCGACTTGGTAGAAAGCTCACCTACATAGAGCAAAAGGAACAGCTCGGCTTCGGGCATGCGGTGTACCAAGCGAAGAACTTTGCTGGGGACGAGCCGGTGCTGATGCTCCTCGGG
>CANQKG010000110.1 GCA_947624425.1 uncultured Clostridia bacterium
CCGAATGCGGCGGCGTGCAGGTACATACCTCCGCCGCGGACGCCCTTTCAAAGATGTTTGCGGCGGCAAAACAAAGCGGCGTGACGCTTACCGTCCATTCCGCCTACCGTTCCCGCGCGGAGCAGCAAGCGGAATTGGACGAAAAGATCGCCGCCTATCGGGAGAAGGGTATGTTCCCGTTCTTTGCGAAAAAGAAGGCGGAGCAGGAGGTACAGCGGCCGGGAGAGAGCGAGCATCAAACCGGGCTGGCGCTCGATCTGGGCGGCGATGCGGATACCGATACGGAAAAGGCACAGCAATGGCTTTTTGACCACGCGCCGGAATACGGCTTTATTCTCCGCTATCCCGCAGGCAAGGACAAGATCACCGGCATTACCTATGAACCGTGGCATTACCGTTTTGTCGGGATCGCGGCGGCAAAGGCGATCACCGATGCCGGCATGACCTTGGAAGAATTTACGGAGGAGGCAGAACGGTGAAACGAAGTGTAAAGCTGCTGCTCGGACTGCTGATCACGGCGAGTGTGATCCTCTTTCTTTTTCGCGTTTTGCCCTCCTGAAATCCGGCGTTTTGCCGGGAACCGAAATTGTTGCGAAAAACCCGAAAAAAAAGAAAGAAAACCCTTGCAAAAGCAAAAGGAACATGATATTCTGTTACTTAAAGCAAAAAACACCTGTCCGGTAGTAACGGAGGAATTTTATCTCATGAAAGTAACAGAATCCTCATTTCATCTCACAAAGGCTGTCGAAGAAATTCTGACCGAACTTGGGGCGGAGATTTCGGCAGACGGGCTTCAGCTGCACTGCCACAACGATCCCGACCATGAAGGGCTGACCGTCACCAAAACAGGCAATACGGTGGAGATCACCTATCAGCAACAGGTGCTTCTGTTTCGGGGGCTTTCCATTGTAAAGGAGCATGACGGCGAAGAAAGCTATTCGATCTCGCAGAAATGCGTGTTTGAAAGCAACGGCACCATGATCGACTGTTCCCGTAACGCCGTGCTGAAGGTGGAAACGGTGAAAAAGCTGATCCGGCAGTTTGCGCTGATGGGCTGCAACATGATGATGCTGTACACCGAGGACACCTATGAGGTGCAAAACCAGCCCTATTACGGATATATGAGGGGTCGGTACACCGTTGACGAGCTGAAGGAGCTGGACAAATATGCGGCTCTTTTCGGCATTGAGCTTGTCCCCTGTATCCAAACGCTGGCGCATTTGCAGTGCCTGCTGCGCTGGCCGAAATACCGGGTCATCAACGATGTGGCCGACATCCTGCTGACCGACGATGAGCGCACCTACCGGCTGATCGAGGACATGATCTCCTCCTGCCGGGACGCCTTCTCCAGTTCGCAGATCCATATCGGCATGGACGAGGCGTGGATGCTGGGACGGGGCAAGTTCCAGGATCTCCACGGATATGAGGATCGCTTTGAGATCATGTGCCGCCACCTGGAGCGGGTGATCGCGATCTGCGAAAAGTACAACTTCTCCCCGATGATGTGGAGCGATATGTTCTTCCACCTGATCGGCACGCAGGATGAGGAATCCGGCTACGGCGCCCAAGTGATCGACAGCGCCGAGGCGCAGGAAAAGCTCAAGCGGATCCCGAAGGGCGTAACGCTGGTCTACTGGGATTATTATGCCAAGAACAAAGAGCGGTACGACCGCATTATGGATCAGCACCTGGAATTCAACGACCATATCATTTTTGCCGGCGGCGCCTGGCGGTGGTCAGGCTATGCGCCCACCAATCACCACAGCATCAAGGTCTCCAAACTGGCGCTCCAAAGCTGTATCGAGCATGGCGTGACCAAGGTGTTCTCCACCGCATGGGGCGACAACGGAGCGGATGCCAGCATCTATTCCGCACTTCCCTCTCTCCTGCTCTTCGCCGAGTGCGGATTTAATCCCCACATCACCGATGAGGAGCTGGCAAGCCGTTTCAAAGCCTGCTTCGGTGCGGAGATCGACGATTTCCTGCTGATGGATCAGCTCAACGGGCCGGAGGGCAAGCTGCCCTCGCAGCAAAACTCCAACCCCTGCAAATATCTGCTGTTCCAGGATCCGATGATGGGCATTTTTGACCGGCATGCAACCATGGATTTCGGCGCTTTCTACGGCAAAACCGCAAAGGCTCTCTTCGAGGCGGAAAAAAGAAATCCCGATTATGCGGTGCAGTTTAGAACTCTGGCGCAGCTTTCCGCAGTGCTGGAATACAAAAGCATTGTGGGACTGCAGCTGAAAGAAGCCTACGATAAAAACGACCGGGCGTCCCTCCAAAGACTGGCGAACGAAACACTCCCCCGGATCGCGAACCGCACATCCGCTTTGAAAGAAACGCTGGAAGAACAGTGGATGCAGGAAAACAAGGCCTTCGGCTTTGAGGTGCAGGATATCCGCATCTCGGGCGTGATTGCCAGGGCGCACTCCGCCTCCCGCCGAATCAACGCCTATCTGAACGGCGAGGTGGACAAGCTGGAGGAGCTTGCCTGCGACCGCCTGTTCTTTGACGGACGGGAGAAAGCGGAGGACCGCGATATGCTGGGTACCCAGTGCAATCTGTGGCACCAGATCTGTACCGGCACCGTTATGGCGGGCATATAAGAATAAAACGGCAAAAGCGGCAACCTGTTCGGTTGCCGCTTTTTTCATTTCTGTACCGAGATCGGGTAATGGGTGTTGATGTAGGCATACTGCGGGCAGGTTGCCGCATGATCGTTGATCAGCCCGACCGCCTGCATATGCGAATAGAGGGTGATCGAACCGAGATACCGCATCCCCCGCTTTTTCAGCTCTGCCGCCACACGATCCGAAAGCTCATTGGAAGCGGGACAATTTTGCTGATGATCCGGATAAACAAGCGTTTTATTTCCGGTGAAGGACCACAGCCAGCTGTCAAAGGAGCCGTATTCCCTTTCTATCTCCAAAAACACCTGCGCGTTTTTGATGATTGCCCTGATTTTCGGGGCGGAGCGTATCATATTCGGGATCGAGAGGATCCGCGTCACATCTTCCTCGGTAAAGGCGGCGACCCGTTTGGGGTCAAAGTCCGCAAACGCCTCCCGGATCGCCTCCCGCTTTTTGAGGATCAAAAGCCAGCTTAACCCGCACTGCATTGCTTCCAGCGTCAGATGCTCAAACTGCCTGCGGTCGTCGTGCACCGGAATACCCCATTCCCGATCATGATAACTGCAAAGCAGCGGATCGCCCTGCCGCCAGCCGCACCCTGCTTCTTCCGGCATCATTACTCCTCCTTTTTGCGTTCCAGCACCGTTTTGAGAAACTGCCCGGTATAAGAGCGTTTACACGCCGCGACCTTCTCCGGCGTGCCGGTCGCCACGATCCTGCCGCCCTGATCGCCGCCCTCCGGTCCTAAATCGATCACATAGTCCGCGGTTTTAATGACCTCCAGATTGTGTTCGATGACCAGCACCGTGTTCCCGGCGTCCACCAATCTTTGCAGCACCTTGATCAGGCTGTGGACGTCGGCGGTGTGCAGACCGGTTGTCGGCTCGTCCAGAATATAGAGGGTGCTCCCGGTGCTTTTTCGGGACAGCTCCGCCGCCAGCTTGACCCGCTGTGCCTCGCCGCCCGAAAGGGTGGTGGCAGGCTGTCCTACCTTTACATAGCCCAGTCCGACGTCGCAGATCGTCCGAAAGCGATTGGCGATCTTCGGCACTGCCGAGAAAAACTCTGCCGCTTCCTCGATCGTCATCTCCAGCACGTCGTAGATGCTCTTTCCCTTATACTGTACCTCCAGCGTTTCGCGGTTGTACCGGCGCCCTTTGCAGACCTCGCAGGGAACGAAAATATCCGGCAGAAAGTGCATCTCGATTTTCAGAATACCGTCTCCCTCGCAGGCCTCACAGCGGCCGCCCTTGACGTTGAAGGAAAACCGGCTGCTGCTGTAGCCGCGCTGTTTGGCGTCGGGCGTTTGGGCAAAGACCTCACGGATATCGGTGAACACGCCGGTATAGGTCGCAGGATTGGAACGGGGCGTTCTGCCGATCGGCGATTGATCGATCGCGATCACCTTATCGAGATGCTCCATTCCCTCGATCTTCTTATGCTTTCCGGCTCTGGTACGGGCATTGTTGAGGGCAGAGGCAAGATACTTATAGATGATCTCATTGACCAGCGAGGACTTACCCGAGCCGGATACGCCGGTCACGCAGGTGAAGGTGCCAAGCGGAACCGAAACATCGATATTCTTTAAATTGTTCTGTGCGGCGCCCCGCACCGTCAGGAAATTCCCGTTTCCCTTTCTCCGCTTTTTCGGCACGGGGATTATGGCGCGCCCGCTTAAATACTGCCCGGTCACCGAAGCCTCGCAGGCTTCGATCTCCTCCACCGTTCCGGCACAGACGATCTCGCCGCCGTGTACGCCGGCGCCCGGTCCGATATCCACCAGATAATCGGCGGCGCGCATGGTGTCCTCGTCATGCTCCACCACGATCAGGGTATTGCCGAGATCGCGCAGGCGGCGGAGGGTGGCGATGAGCTTATTGTTGTCCCGCTGATGCAGCCCGATCGAAGGCTCGTCTAAAATATACAGCACGCCGACCAGCGAGGAGCCGATCTGGGTGGCAAGCCGGATCCGCTGGCTTTCACCGCCGGATAGCGACGCGGCGCTTCGGCTGAGGGTGAGGTAAGAAAGTCCCACGCTTTGCAGAAAGCCCAGCCGTTCCCGTATTTCTTTTAGAATACTTGCGGCGATCATCCGCTCCCGATCGGTCAGCTCAAGCTCACCCATAAACGACAGTGCGTCGGTCACCGACATGGCGCAAAAATCACTGATATTCTTTCCACCGACTGTGACGGCAAGCACCTCGTCATTCAGCCGTTTGCCGTGGCAGTCGGGACATTCCACCGCCGACATGGTCTGAGTGATCTCGTCCCGGATAAAACTGCTTTTCGTCTCGCGGAAGCGGCGTTCCAGATTGGGAATGATCCCCTCAAAAACGGTATGGTATACCCCTTCCCCGTACTCGTTTTGGCGCACCATTTTGATCCGCTCACTGCCCGAGCCGTAGAGCAGAATATCCACAACCTTCTCCGGCAGATCGCAGACCGGCGTATCAAGCGAAAATCCGTAATGCGCCGCCAGACCCTCATAATACATCTGGGCGATGGTGCCGCTCTGGCCGAAGTACCAGCCGCTTGCCTTGATCGCGCCGCCCCGAATCGAAAGAGAACGGTTCGGGATCACCAGCGCGGGATCAACCCGCAAAAAGGTGCCGAGACCGGTACAGGTCTTGCAGGCGCCGGCAGGATTGTTGAAGGAAAACATCCGCGGTGTGAGCTCCTCAATGCTCACGCCATGCTCCGGGCAGGCATAGTTCTGGGAAAAGAGCAATTCCTCCCCGCCCTGTAC
>CANQKG010000111.1 GCA_947624425.1 uncultured Clostridia bacterium
GTTCAGCCCGCCGTTTTCGCACTCGATCGCGTGGAGATATTCCTCGGTCAGCGCCTTGCAGGTCGTTTCCCGCTCCTGCAAACGGCGGTGTATCTCTAAAATCTGCGACATCGGCTATCTCTCCTCCCCCGACTGCTTATGCGGCAGGAAGAAAAAGCCGTCCTCGCCGCCTCCGGCGTTTTGGAGAATTTCCTCGGGCGGATAGGAGGGAACCACCTCGTCCTCCCGCAGCACATTCTCAAGCGGGTTGAGCTGGTCGAACGCCTCGTCCGACTCGCCCGCCGCGCTGATGGTATCGGCAAAGGCAATGATCCGATTCATTTCCTCGGTCAAGCCCTCTATCTCCTCCTCAGGCAGATAGAGCTTTGCAAGCAGCGCAATGTTTTCGATTTCCTCACGGGTCACCATAGACGACCCCTCCTTCAGCGAATTTTGATATGCACCTCACGCAGCTGCTGCTCGGTCACCTCGGTGGGCGCGCCGAGCAGGGCGTCCTGCGCGTTGGAATTGAGCGGGAAGGCGATCACCTCGCGGATATTTTCCTCGCCGGTCAAAAGCATCAGCATCCGGTCGATCCCCGGAGCCATCCCCGCGTGGGGCGGCGCACCGTACCGGAACGCCTGATAGAGCGCGCCGAACTTCTCCTTGAGATCGTCCTCGGTATACCCGGCGATCTCAAACGCCTTGATCATGGTGGGCAGATCGTGGTTCCGCACCGCGCCGGAAGCCAATTCCACACCGTTGCAGACCGCGTCATACTGATAGGCAAGCAGATGAAGCGGATTTTCCTCCTCCAGCGCCCGCAAGCCGCCCTGCGGCATCGAAAACGGGTTGTGGGTGAAGATGATTTTCCCAGTTTCCTCGTCCTGCTCGTACATCGGGAAATCCACCACAAAGCAAAACGCAAACCGCTTCTCGTCGATCAGCCCGAGCCGGGCGGCGACCTCCTCCCGAATCTGTCCCGCCAAACGGGGAGCCGCCTCCTTACTGTCGGCGATAAAGTAAAGCACACAGCCGGGACGCAGACCTGCACGGTCGCGCAGCTCGGCACGCTGCTCATCGCTTAAAAACTTGTCGATCGGACCCTGATAACTCATGTCCTCCGCCACCTTGATATAACCAAGCCCTTTCATGCCGATCTCGGTGGCGAATTTCAGCATCTTTTCAAAGAAGCCCTTTGACTGGCTTGCGCAGTCCGGCACGTTGATCGCCCGCACGCACTTCCCACGAAAGGGTGCAAAATCCGTTTCGACAAACAAATCGCTGATGTCAATAATGGTCAGCGGATTGCGGAGATCGGGCTTATCGGTGCCGTATTTCACCATGCACTCCTCATAGGGGATCCGCGGGAATGCGCCCGCGGTCACCGGCAGGTCGGAAAAGTGGGAGAAGGTGTCCCGCAGCACTTCCTCGCAGACCGCCAGCACATCCTCTTGGGTGGCGAACGCCATCTCAAAATCCAGCTGATAGAATTCGCCGGGGGAGCGGTCGGCACGGGCGTCCTCGTCCCGGAAGCAGGGCGCCACCTGAAAATACCGGTCGAAGCCGGACACCATCAGAAGCTGCTTGAAAATCTGCGGCGCCTGCGGCAGAGCATAGAACTTCCCGTGGTGCTTCCGGCTGGGAATCAGATAATCTCTCGCACCTTCCGGTGAAGAGGTGGAGAGGATCGGCGTCTGCATATCGAGGAAGCCCAGCTCGGTCATCTTCTGCCTGAGATAGGCGATCACCTCGGAGCGCAGCACGATATTCCGATGGACACGGGGGTTGCGGAGGTCGAGGTACCGGTACTTCAGCCGGATATCCTCCTTGACCTCGGTGGAGGAAGGCACCTCAAACGGGAGCGGAGCGCGCACCTCGCCCAGCAGGTCGAGCGTTTCCACCACGATCTCCACTTTTCCGGTGGCGATCTTGGGATTGACCGTTTCGGGGTCGCGCTTTACCACCTGTCCCGCGGCGGATATGACCGTCTCGCGGGAGACGCCGGAGAGCATATTCTCATCATGGAACACCAGCTGCACCACGCCGTAATGATCCCGCAGATCGACAAACAGCACGCCGCCGTGATCCCGAATATTCTCCACCCAGCCCGCCACCCGGACGGTCTGCCCGATATGCTCCTCCCGCAGCGCGTCACAAAGAAGCGAGCGGTATTTGTTTTCTCTCATTCCCAATCAACCTCCGTCTTGCGGAGATACGCCCGTGGGCATACTACGCGATACTAACTGACAGTATAACACAATTTACCGGGAATAGTCAATTCCGTTTTGCCGGAAAAAGGGTGGTTTTTCGCCGCCATTCATGCTATGATGGTATCAAACCAAAAAGAAAGGCGGCTTCTGCCATGTCTGAGCTACGGGAAAAAACACTGAGCTCCCGCACTGTTTATGAGGGAAAGATCCTCGACCTTGTCTGTGACGACGTACGACTCCCAAACGGGGAGGACGCCAAGCGGGAGGTGGTCGTCCATTCGGGCGGCGTGGCGGTGCTGGCGCTGACCGACCAAAACGAGGCGCTGGTGGTAAAGCAGTACCGCTACCCCTTTGCGGAGGTGCTGCTGGAGATCCCGGCTGGGAAGCGGAACCCCGGCGAGGATCCCCGGGAATGCGGGATCCGGGAGCTGAAGGAGGAAACCGGCGCGGTCGCCGCGTCCTTCACGCCGTTCGGGGTGGTCTACCCCACGCCCGCCTATGTCAGCGAGAAGATACACCTTTTTCTCGCCAGAGGGCTTACCTTCACCGGGCAGTCCCTCGATCCGGACGAGTTTCTGGAGGTGGAAAAAATCCCCCTTCGCACCCTCGGCGAGATGGTGATGGCGGGAAAGATCCCGGACGCCAAAACGCAGATCGCGGTACTCAAGGCGCTGAAACAATTTTAAGCCGTTTTGCATAGGATAAAGCGCAGGCAGAAAAAAGGAGTGAAAGAGAAAATCTCCCCTGTTTTTTCTTTCGATGATTAAAATGCGCGCCGGCAGGCAAAACTATCTTTGCCGGCAGCCGGAAATCCCGCAAGGAGCGTGAAGCGAATGTATGTCAAAAGGGGAGAAATCTACTACGCCGATTTAAGCCCGGTGGTGGGCTCCGAACAAGGCGGCGTCCGTCCTGTCCTGATCGTACAGAATGACATGGGGAACAAATACAGCCCCACGGTGATTGCCGCGGCGATCACCAGCAAGGAGGACAAAGCAAAGCTGCCCACCCATATCTCGATCCGCGCCGACCGCTGCGGTTTGACCCGGAACTCGATCGTGCTGCTGGAGCAGGTGCGCACGATCGACAAAAAGAGGTTGGGAGAGCGTATGGGTCGGCTGGACCCCACGAGTATGGAGAGAATCGATCAGGCGTTATCGGTCAGCTTCGGGCTGCAAAGCCGTTCGTCCGATCACCGCGCCGTTACATAGGCGCGTGTTTCCGCCTGAAAAAAACCGGAGGGTATCTCATCAGAGATACCCTCCGGTTTTCGCGCGCGGCGACGCGCTTCGAGGGAGAAACGCTGTCGCCAAAGTCAATGTCGGAAACTGCAAGAAGTAAATTGCCCTGATTGAATCCCTCCACCATGCTAACGCATGGTCCCCCTCCCTTTGACAAGGGAGGCACTGGCGACCAAATAAGCATTGATAAAAATTTTAGCAAAACAGGCTGTTGAAAGACTTCACTTATTCTTTTTCAAACAGGTAAGCTTTCGTCTTTGTCAAGACCTCCCTTGTCAAAGGGAGGGGGACCGCGCAAAGCGCGGTGGTGGGATTCAATCATAAAAGGGCGTCTCCGACGAGACGCCCTTTCATATTTCTATTACAGCCGTTTTAACGACGGCAGCAGCAGGGAGATCACCGTCCAGCCGAGCTGATAGGCAAGCAGCAGCGAGCCGGTCAGCCGCGCCGTTTCGCCGGTCAGCACCAGCAGCACCGCCAGTGCGATCCCCAGCACCGTTCCGACCGTTTGCAGCACCAGCGACATATTCACCGTACTGCGCATCCGAATCGAACTGACGATCGAGTATATGTAGGAGGAAAGATTGCCGTTTGTCACCACCGCGCCGCGCACACGGTCGGCCGGTTTCTCAAGCTCACTGCAAACGCCGTGGAGCCGTGCCGGCAGGATCCGCACCGTGTCCTCCGACAGCCCGAACAGATCGGCGATCCGCTCGCCGGTCAGCAGGGCGTCGGCGGTCTGCACCACAATGGGGATCCCCTCGCTTTCGAGCGCCTGCAGCGCCCGCTCCACATTCTCGTCCGCCTGCAGCGTGACCAAAAACACCGCCGTCAGCTCATGCGCCGTGGCGAGATAGACAAGCTCCATCCCCTCTTTGGCGTACCGCTTTTCGTATTCGCGGGTCGGCACCTGAATGCCGTGGGAGATCATCAGATCGCGGGAGCCGATCAGCACCTCTCTGCCCTCCACACCGGCCACGATGCCGCGCAGATCCTCGTACAGCACCTGATCCACCGGACGGAGCATCTGGGTGTCTCCGGCAAGGATCTGGCGGAAAACGTCGCTCAGCAGGCTTTTGCCCTCACAGATGACGCTTGCCGCATCGATCAGCGCTTCGTCCACCCGGTTCCCCGAAAAGGTTTTAATTCCCTGCAGCGCCACGCTGCCGGCCGGGAACAGCTCCTGCCCGGTGAAAAGCACCGCGTTGGTATAGCTGATCTCCTCCAAATCACGGCCGCCCAGCAGCGCCGCGCCCGCCTCCAGCTTTTTGGAGACGCGGTTGGCGGGCAGGTTGACCGCCGGCAATGCGGCAAAGGGCGACGCAATGGCAAGCAGGGCGGTCAGCGCCGTCAGCGCGATCTGAATATCGTTGGTCAGCAGATATCCCGCAACGCCGAGGCAGACGGCGATTGCCAGAACCAGCGGTACCGCCACCGATCCGGTGCGATCCGCCGCGTCCTCCGCGTCGGTCATCGAGAAAAATCCGTCAAAAAAGCCCGCTTCTTTCCGGTATGCCACCGCAGGCAGTTCGTCGGGCAGCATCCCCCGAGTGATATCGATTGCCGCGCCCTTATCCGCCACCTGCAAGGTGGCATAGCGAGGCGCATCGGCAGTGATGAACTTAAACTGCCGCAGCGTCCGCCGGTGGTGCATGAAGGCGCCGAGAGAGGCAAAAAACAGCCCCGCCGCCGCGATCGGCGCATAAAAGTGAAGATCCACCCGCCCGGCGGCATTCGGGTCGAGCGCGCCGACCAGAAGCTGGATCAGCGATACCGCGGCAGTCAGCGCAGGGAGAGTATACCGGTTCCCGTGCGTTTTGAAAAGCCCCGCAAAGCCGGATGCGATCATCGGGAACCCGATCACCATGGCGAAGACCAGCGGGATCCCGGTCAGCAGCAGATAGCCGACGCCCCCTTCG
>CANQKG010000112.1 GCA_947624425.1 uncultured Clostridia bacterium
CTTCGGCAAGAGCGCCCTTTGACAAGGGAGCTGGATGGCTATATTTAGCTTAGTGGTGTTGAATCCCTCCACCGCGCTTTAGCGCGGTCCCCCTCCTCTTGCGGTTCCCGACATCGGCTGCGGCGGGTAACCGCCTTGCCGCTTGTCGACCGCAGCGCCACTCTCGCCTCGCTTCATCGCCCACCGGGCGCGCTTCGGCAAGAGCGCCCTTTGACAAGGGAGCTGGATGGCTATATTTAGCTTAGTGGTGTTGAATCCCTCCACCGCGCGAAGCGCGGTCCCCCTCCCTTTAACAAGGGAGGTTTTGACAAAGGCGGAAGCTTGTGGTTTGAAATAAGATAAGTGAAACAATAAAATCTTCCGGTGTCGCGTCCGGTGAAATCTTCCGTCAACCCGCTTTGCTAAAAATTTTATTAAAGCCTGCTTGTTCGCCAGTGCCTCCCTTGTCAAAGGGAGGGGGACCATGCGCAGCATGGTGGAGGGATTCAAAAGGCATTATCCCATTTTGAGCAAAAAACTGATATTACCACTCACTAAATGGATTGTCAATACAGCCTTATCACCGCTCTTACTTGATTTCGGGCGAAAACCTGATATTACCGCTCACTAAATGGATTGTCAATACCGCCTTATCACCGCCCCGCACTTGGTTTCGGGCAGGTAAGCCAGATACCAGCACGCAATATAAGTGCGAACTAAAAAAACACTTCCATTTTTCGCCGATTTGTGATACAATAATATTTGTAGAAATATTGTTTATCGAGGGAGTGATACGATGCAGGAAAACCGGACAGCACCGGCGTATGACGAGAGTCAGATTCAGGTGCTGGAGGGACTGGAGGCAGTGCGGAAGCGCCCCGGTATGTATATCGGGACGACCGGTCCGCGCGGCTTGCATCACCTGGTATACGAGATCGTGGATAACGCCATTGACGAGGCGCTGGCAGGGTACTGTGACAGGATCACGGTGGAGCTTCTGCCGGACGACGCGGTGGTGGTGAGCGATAACGGCAGAGGGATCCCGGTCGGGATCCACCCGACCGAGGGAATTTCCGCCGCAACGGTGGCGTACACCATTCTGCACGCCGGGGGCAAGTTCGGCGGCGGCGGATATAAGGTGTCGGGAGGACTGCATGGCGTGGGCGCCTCGGTGGTGAACGCACTGTCCACCTATCTGGAGCTGACGGTGCGGGACGGGGAGCATATCCACTTCCAGAAGTTCCATGACGGCGGCGCGTATGAGGAGCCGATGCGGGTGATCGGGGACACGACCGAGCGGGGCACCACCGTTTTGTTCCGTCCCGATGGGAGCATCTTTGAGGAAACCCGCTTTGATTACGATACGCTGCTCACCCGTCTGCGGGAGCAGGCGTTTTTGAACGCCGGCGTCCGGTTTATTTTGGTCGACCGCCGGGAGGACGGCGGCGGCAGGAAGGACGATCTGTGCTACGAGGGCGGACTGAGAAGCTTTGTGGAGTTTATCCATGAGCGGAAGGGCGCGGCGGTGCTCCATCCCGAACCGATCTGCTTTTCGGGGCAGGAAGGGGATATCATCGCCGATATCGCCATGCAGTATAACGACAGCTATAACGAGCTGGTGCTCTCCTTTGCCAACAATATCCACACCCAGGAGGGCGGCACCCACGAAACGGGGTTCAAAAACGCGCTGACCAGAGTGTTCAACGATTACGGCAGGCGGTTTAATATCTTAAAGGAGAAGGATAAGAACCTGTCGGGCGACGACGTGCGCGAGGGGCTTACGGCGATCATCAGCGTCAAGCTGACCGAGTGCGAGTTTGAGGGTCAGACCAAGGGGAAGCTGGGGAATACCGAGGTGCGTCCGCTGGTCGAGAAGATGGTCACAGAGAAGCTGACCAATTATCTGGAGGAAAATCCGGCGGTCGCCCGTGCCGTGTTCGATAAGGCGCTGCAGGCGCAGCGGGCGAGAGAGGCGGCGCGCAAGGCAAGGGAGGAAACACGCCGGAAATCGGCGCTCGATTCCGCCACCATGCCGGGCAAGCTGGCCGACTGCTCCGAGCGGAATCCCGAGATCACCGAGCTGTTTATCGTCGAG
Organism: uncultured Clostridia bacterium; assembly: GCA_947624425.1. Classification (GTDB taxonomy): domain Bacteria; phylum Bacillota; class Clostridia; order Oscillospirales; family Ruminococcaceae; genus CANQKG01. The sequence goes on from CANQKG010000112.1 coordinate 2,075, forward strand.
GGCGACTCGGCGGGCGGCTCCGCCAAAGAGGGACGGGATCGGCGGTATCAGGCGATCCTCCCGCTCTGGGGGAAGATGCTCAATGTCGAGAAGGCAAGGCTTGATAAGGTGTACGGCAACGATAAGCTCACACCGGTGGTCACCGCGCTGGGCTGCGGCATCGGGGAGGATATCGACCTTTCAAAGCTGCGGTACGGCAAGGTGATCGTCATGGCGGACGCCGATGTGGACGGCGCGCATATCTGTACGCTGATGCTGACCTTTTTCTATCGGTTCATGCGTCCGCTGGTGGAGCAGGGTCATGTTTACCTTGCACAGCCGCCTCTGTATAAGGTGAGCCGCGGCAAGCAGGTGCGGTACGCCTACACCGACGAGGAACGGGACAAATATATGGCGGAGCTGACCGGCGAAAAGGGCACGAAGCCCGCCGTGCAGCGGTATAAGGGTCTGGGTGAGATGAACCCCGAACAGCTTGGGGAGACGACCATGGACCCCAATAACCGGACGATCATTCGGGTCGATGTGGCGGACGCGGCTGCGGCGGACGAGATCCTCACCGTGCTGATGGGGGACAAGGTGGAGCCGCGGCGGCGGTTTATCGAGGAAAATGCGCGGTACGCCACCGATCTGGACATCTGATATGGACGGACTGGAACTCAAGTACGATGTGACCGGCGCCGAGGCGAGGAAAGGGCTGTGGCTCCAGTTTGCCGCAAGGCGGCTGCGGCGGACGGTTTTGTATACGGTGATATTGGCGCTGCTCTTTGGAGCGGAGCTCATTGCGGTAATCTTCCACCCGGAGAACGACTTTGATAAGCTGATGATGATGCTCTCGGGAACGCTTTTGATCCTCATCTGGCTGCTGCCGGCGCTGGCAAGGCGGCGGACGGCACGGGTGATGGAGGAGATCGATACCGATTTCACCATGACGGTCTATCCCGACCGGATCGTGATCCCGCAGGAAAACGGGGAGTATACCCTGCGCTTTGCGGACACGCCGCTTGCGGTGACCGAAACGCCGGAGCTTTTTCTGATCGACCCGGCAGACGGACAGCTTTTTCTGCTGCCGAAGCGGCGGCTTGGGGAAGATACGGCGGCGCTTTCCGAGCTGTTCCAAAGCGGGCTGGAAGCGCGTTACAGAAAACAGGGGAAATAACGAGGTGTGCAAATGCAATACGACGAATTTCATCAGGGCACGAGGATCGAACCGGTAGACCTTGTAGATAAAATGCGCAGCGCCTATGTGCAGTATTCGATGTCGGTCATCGTCAGCCGTGCGCTGCCCGATGTGCGGGACGGTTTGAAGCCGGTACACCGCAGGATCCTCTACACCATGTTTGAAAACAATCTGACCGCCAGAGAGCCGTATCACAAGTGTGCCGATACGGTCGGCTCGGTGCTGGGTCGGTATCATCCGCACGGGGACGCGTCGGTGTATGACGCGCTGGTGAGAATGGCGCAGACCTTCTCGCTGCGGTACCCGCTGGTGGACGGACAGGGCAACTTCGGCTCGGTCGACGGCGATCCGCCTGCCGCCTACCGGTATACCGAGGCGCGGATGAGCAAAATAGCCGCCGATATGCTGACCGATATTGAAAAGGACACGGTGGACTTCGCGCCCAACTACGACGACCGGCTTCAGGAGCCGACGGTGCTGCCGTCGCGGTTCCCCAATCTGCTGGTCAACGGCTCGGACGGTATCGCGGTGGGTATGGCGACCAAAATTCCGCCCCATAACCTCGGGGAGACGATCGACGCGGCGCTCTGTTTGATCGACGACCCGGACGCCACCCTTGAGGAACTGATGGAGCATATCAAGGGTCCCGATTTCCCGACTGCCGGTATCATCATGGGCAGAGCGGGGATCCGCGCGGCTTATGCCACCGGCAGAGGGAAGATCGTGATCCGCGCACGCGCCGAGATCGAGGAGCATCGCGGGCGGAACCGAATTGTTGTCACCGAATTGCCCTATCAGGTCAATAAGGCAAAGCTTTTGATGCACATTGCCGATCTGGTCAAGGAAAAGCGGCTGGAGGGGATCTCCGACCTGCGGGACGAATCGGATAAAACCGGTATCCGGATGGTCATCGAGCTTAAGCGGGACGCCAATCCCCAGATCGTGCTGAATAACCTCTATCGGTTCACCCAGATGCAGGATTCGTTCGGGGTGATTTTGCTAGCCCTTCATAACGGCGAGCCGAAGATGATGACCCTCAAGGATATGCTGCGGCATTATATCGACTTCCAGTGCGAAGTGACCGAGCGCCGGGTACGGTTTGATCTGAAAAAGGCGCAGGAGCGGGCGCATATCCTGGAGGGACTGCGGATCGCGCTGGATTATATTGACGAGGTGATCTCGATCCTCCGCTCGTCCAGGACGGTGGCGGAAGGAAAGGAGCGTCTGATCGGGCGGTTCGGGCTGACCGATCCGCAGGCGACCGCGATCGTCCAGATGACGCTGGGACGGCTGACCGGGATGGAGCGGCAGAAGATCGAAGATGAGCTGGCGGGTCTGCTTATGAAAATCGGGGAGTATGAGGCACTGCTGGCGGATCATCACAAGCTGCTCGGACTGGTGCGGGAGGAGCTGTCGGCGGTGCGGGATAAGTACGCCGATGAGCGCCGTACCGAGATTCAGGCGGTGAGCGGCGAGGTGGACATCGAGGATCTGATCCCGGTGGAGGACTGCATCGTCACCATGACCCATTACGGCTATATCAAGCGGCAGGCGGCGGACGAGTACCGCTCCCAGAAGCGGGGCGGCAGAGGGGTCAGCGGCATGAAGCAGCGGGAGGAAGACTTTGTCGAGCAGCTGTTTGTCGCCTCCACCCATGATTATGTGATGTTTTTGACCGACCGCGGACGGGTGTTCCGGCTCAAGTGCTATGAGATCGCCGAGGGAAGCCGCAGTTCGCGGGGGATGAATATTGTCAACCTGCTGTCGCTGGAGCCGGAGGAAAAGGTGACTGCCATGCTTCGGATCAAGGACGCGGCGGAGGAGGTTTATCTCACCTTTGTGACCAAAAACGGGATCATCAAGCGGACGGATCTGCCCGCCTATCGGAATGTGCGGAAAAGCGGCTTGATCGCCATTTCGCTGGACGAGGGCGACCGGCTGATCTCCGTGCTGGAGACCGACGGCGCCCGGCGGGTGCTGATCGCCACCCACGACGGCCAGGCCGTCTGCTTTGACGAAAACGACGTGCGCGCCATGGGCCGGGAGGCCGTGGGCGTCCGGGGCATCCGTCTGCGCGGGGGCGACTA
>CANQKG010000113.1 GCA_947624425.1 uncultured Clostridia bacterium
ACACGGACTGCAAATCGTCTAATACCAGCAGATCGGCAGTATAGCCCGGCGCCACCGCGCCGACATTTTTCAAGCCGAAGCATTCCGCCGCCCGAAGGGTCGCCATCCGGATCCCGGCGATCGGGTCCTTCCCCGCTGCCGCCGCCTGCCGAATAATGTCGTCAATATGCCCGTGTGCCAGCAGGTCGGCAGGGTGCTTATCGTCGGTCACAAGCAGGCACCGGCTCGCCCACGGCTCCTCAAACAGCGGGAGAAGCGCGGCGAGGTTCCGCGCCGCCGTACCCTGCCGGATCATCACCCACTGCCCTTTGCGGATCCGCTCCGCCGCCTCCTCAAAGGAGGAGCATTCATGATCGTCTCCGATCCCGGCGGCAATATAGGCGTCAAGCTGCCGCCCGGTCAGAAGCGGCGCGTGTCCGTTGACCGGCATGCCCCGCCGTTTGGCCGCGGCTATTTTGGCAAGCACTTCGCCGTCCTTCGCCAGCACGCCGGGATAGTTCATCATTTCGGCCAGCCCCAATACCCGCGGATGACCGTAAAACGGTTCGAGATCGGCCGCGGCAAGCTCGGCGCCCGATTCGTCAAACCCGGTCGCCGGCACGCAGGAGGGCAGCATCACATAAACAGACATTGGCAGCCCTTCGCTTGCCTCCAGCATGAACTCGATCCCCGCCGTACCGCAGACATTGGCGATCTCATGCGGGTCGGCAACGATTGCAGTGGTGCCGTGCGGCAGGCAGACGCGGGCAAGCTCGCCCGGCAGCAGCATGGTGCTTTCGATATGGATATGCCCGTCGATAAACCCGGGACAGATATACCTGCCGGTCATATCCCGCACCTCATCGGCGTCGGTATAGTAATCCCCCACACCGAGTATGGTTCCGTTTTCAATCAAAACATTGGTTTTCTGCAATTCTCCGGTAAAGACATTGACGACCGTTCCGTTTTGCAGCAGTGTAGACATGATAAACCCTCCGTAATCATCTTTCCTGCGATTATCATACCATATTTTTCCGCCGCCTGACAAGGGAAAAACGCTTTGAGCGGCAAAAGAGCTTTTCCAAAACCTTGTTTTTTTCGGAGGATTTGATATAATGGAGGGGAGGTGTTATTATGAAGTATATCAAAAACGGTCTGATCGTCATGCCGGATCGGATCGTGACCGGAAAAGCGCTGGCTTATGATGAAACGATCTCGGGCTGTGCCGACGAAAGCGATATTCCGGCAGACGCCGAAGTGATCGACGCGGGCGGACGGTATGTCTGTCCCGGATTTGTGGATATCCATATCCACGGCTACCTCAATGAGGATACCTCCGACGGCAAGCCGGAAGGGATCCGCAAAATGGCATACGGGATCGCCCAAAACGGCGTGACCGCCTTTTTGCCGACGACCATGACCGTTTCCATGGAGGAGATAGGCGCGGCGCTCGATGCGGTGCGGAGCTTAAAGAAGGAATCCGAAAGCTGGGGCGGCGCGGAGATCTTAGGCGTACACGCCGAAGGGCCTTTTATCAATCCCTCCAAAAAGGGTGCGCAGGAGGAGCGGCATATCAAAAAGCCGGACGCGCAGTTCTTGATCGAGAACGCCGATATCATCCGTTCGGTCACCCTTGCCCCCGAAATGGACGAGGGACATGCGGCGATCCGGGAGGCGGCGAAAAAGACCGATATTCTGCTCTCAATGGGACACACCGGCGCCAATTACGAGGAAGCGGTTTCGGCGGTGGCGGACGGCGTGCGGCACGCGACTCACCTGTTTAACGCCATGACCCCGCTATTGCACCGGGATCCCGGCGTGGTAGGCGCCGCCCTTGCGACCGATGTGACGGTCGAGCTGATCTGCGATACCTTCCATATCCACCCGGGCGTGTTCCAAACCGTGGCGAAGCTGAAAGCGGATAAGCTCTGCCTGATTACCGACTGTACCCGTGCCGGCGGTATGCCGGACGGCGAATATTCCCTCGGCGGACAGCCGATCTTCCTCAAAGGGATCGAGTGCCGCCTTGCCGACGGCACCATTGCCGGTTCGGTTTTGAAAATGAACGTCGCTATCCGCAATCTGCTGCGGCACACCACGCTGAGCGTTCCCGAAGCGGTCGCCGCTGCAAGCCTCAATCCGGCAAGGGCGATCGGGGCAAAGCGAAAGGGCGCGCTGAAAGCAGGCTATGACGCCGATATTGTGATCGCCGACAGGGACTTTCAGATAGTAAAAACAATCAAGAAAGGAAGCACCATTTATGAAGCTTAAAGTAAACGCACCGCTCGACCCCGGCTTTATGCCGATGTCTTTGGTGGTAAAGGAATTTGAAAAGGCGGCGGAGCAAAGCGGCGGTACGAAAATCATCATCGGGATCGAGCGGAACCAGGGTCGGCTTTCGACCTATGCGCTGACGGTATATCCCGATCACTGCGGACATGACGAGGAAAACTTCGCCGTGGCGGAGCGGGTGGTGAAAACGCTGCTCTGGCTGCGGGGCGGCTACAAGATCATCATTGCCGGTTCCGAGGTGATCGGCGAGCGGATCAAAGCGGCATATGCCGAAAATGGCCTGCGGGAATTTGACCGTGCCTTTATGGCGCGGGTGTTCGAGCGTCCGTTTGAGGTGGAGGTCGTCCCCTTAGGGGACGCGCCGGAGGAGAACGAGGCGTCCCAGCCGGTCGGACGGCATCTGGACGGCTGCCGGATCGGCTTTGACGCGGGCGGCAGCGACCGCAAGGTCAGCGCCGTGATCGACGGCAAGCCGGTCTACTCCGAGGAGGTCGTCTGGCACCCGAAGATCACCGCCGACCCCTCTTACCATTATGACGGGATCATGAGCGCGGTGAAAACCGCGGCGGCGCATCTCCCCCGTGTGGACGGGATCGGCGTTTCCTCCGCAGGCGTTTATATCGACAACAAGATCATGATCGCCTCGCTGTTTTTGAAGGTATCGGATGAGGATTTTGAAAAGCACGCCAAGCATATGTATCTCGACATTGCCGCCGAATTAGGACGGGAGCTGGGATACGACATTCCGGTGGAGGTCGCAAACGACGGAGACGTCACCGCGCTGGCGGGCGCGATGAGCCTGGAGGACGGCGGCGTTTTGGGGATCGCCATGGGCACCAGCGAGGCAGGCGGCTATGTGGATCTTGCGGGGAACATCACCGGCTGGCTCAACGAGATTGCCTTTGCTCCGGTGGACTTCAACAAGGACGCCATGGTGGACGAATGGTCGGGCGATTACGGCTGCGGTGTGAAATACTTCTCGCAGGACAGCGTGATCAAGCTGGCGCCTGCCGCCGGCATTTCGCTTGATCCCGATCAAAGCCCTGCTGAAAAGCTCAAGGTCGTGCAGAAGCTGATGGCGGAGGGTCACGAGGGCGCACGGAAGATTTATGAAACGATCGGCGTCTATTTCGGCTATGCCGTGGCATACTATGCCATGTTTTACGATATCCGCCATGTCCTGCTCCTCGGACGGGTTTCCTCGGGCGAGGGCGGCAGCATCATTCTTGATTTTGCGAAGAAGACCATGGAGGCCGAGTTTCCCGATCTGGCAAACAAGATAAACATCGCCCTTCCGGACGAAAAGAGCCGCCGGGTGGGACAATCGGTGGCGGCGGCAAGCCTGCCGAATATCCACTGACCGCAAAAGCCGCGTGCCGTTTGGTACGCGGCTTTTTTGAATTTTCAAAAAAAATCTGCGGAAATTTTATATTCACGCGGTAAATTTTTCACATTTGCATGGTAAAATACCGCTATCGGGAAACGCTGCCAAAGGAGGGAAAAAGAGAAGTGGAATTCCGACACGAGCAAAAAATCGAGATCAACGCCTCCGACCTGATTGCGGTACGCAGCAGGCTGCGGCAGATCATGCGGCCCGATCCCCATGCAATCGACGGCAAATACTCTGTCCGCAGTCTCTACTTTGACAACCTCGCCGACCGGGCGCTGCGGGAAAAGCTGGACGGCGTGGATCGGCGGGAGAAATTCCGCATCCGCTGTTACAACGGCGATACCGGCTTTCCGATTCTGGAAAAAAAGAGCAAGCTGGCAGGGCTGTGCCATAAGCAGTCGGAGCCGATCACGCCAAAGCAGGTCGCGGCCATCTTAAAAGGCGATCCGGATCCGCCGCCTGCCGGCGCGGTGCTGCAAGCGGAGCTTTGCCGCAAAATGAAAACACAGGGACTGCGTCCCAAAACGGTGGTGGAATATCTCCGCGAACCGTTTGTGTACGAGCCGGGCAATGTGCGGATCACTTTCGACTACAACATCCGCACCGGACTGCAAAGCACCGATTTTCTGAATCCCGCCTGCGTGACCGTACCGGCGGGCGACGCTCCGATCCTGATGGAAGTGAAATGGGATCGCTTCCTGCCGGACGTCATACGCGACGCCATCCGTCTGACCGGGCGGCGAGCCGGCGCATTCTCCAAATATGCACAGTGCCGTATTTACGGATAAAAAAGAAAGGAACGAGATCATGACATTCAGCGATATTTTCAAATCCGGATTTTTAGAGAACATTTCCAGTGTAAGCCTCCTCGACATGGGGCTTGCGCTCATTCTGGCTTTCGGCCTCGGCGTTTTCATCTTTCTCATCTACAAAAAGACCTATAACGGTATCATGTACTCCTCCTCTTTCGGCGTAACGCTGATCGCCCTCACCATGATCACCACCATTGTGATCCTTGCCGTCACCTCCAATGTGGTGCTTTCCCTCGGTATGGTGGGCGCTTTGTCCATCGTCCGGTTCCGGACGGCGATCAAGGAGCCGCTGGACATCGCTTTCTTGTTCTGGGCGATTGCGGCAGGCATCGTACTGGCGGCGGGAATGATCCCTCTGGCGGTGATCGGCAGCGTGATCATCGGCGTCATCTTGCTGATATTCGTCAACCGGAAGTCTCACAGCAACCCCTATATCGTTGTCCTTCGGTGCGAAAACCGCGACAGCGAACGCGCGGCGACCGGCCTGCTGAAACAAGCCACCCAGCGCTGCGTGGTCAAAAGCAAGACCGTGCAGAAAGACGGCGTCGAGCTCGACGTCCAGCGAGCGGATCAAAAACGGCGTGCCGCCGGTCTTTGCCATGCGCTTTTCTACATCCTGCCGCTTGAGCGGTCTGGTCCTTGCAGCGGACGTCTCGGGGCCGAAGGCGACTGCCCTTGCGCCGTTTGCCGTCACCTCCATGGACGCCGCCTGATTTTTTCGCAGGCAGACCTTTGCGTCCACGGGAAGCTGCAAGAACTGCGCGGCTGATTTTTCCTCCGATTTTTCCGCTTTCTCATAAGAGGGCTTTTGCTTTGTCACCATGTCCGCTTTTT
>CANQKG010000114.1 GCA_947624425.1 uncultured Clostridia bacterium
TCGCCGACCACACAAATGTTCTTCCGCTCGGCGGCCAGCAGGCTGACCAGCCGGTATTGGGCGTGGTTCGTATCTTGGTATTCGTCTACCAGCAGATAGCGGTACCGGTTTTGATAATAGGCAAGCCGATCCGGGAATTTGGTGAACAGCTCCACCGTCTGCCGGATCAGATCGTCAAAATCCACCGCGTTTGCCTCTCTCAGCCGCTTTTGATAGACCTCGTACAGCTTTGCGGTCACACTTTTTCGGTAGTCGCCGCCGGTTTCAACGGCATATCTCTGCGGGTCGATCATGCTGTCCTTGGCGTGGCTGATCTCAGATAAAACCGATTTCGGCGGGAACAGCTTGTCGTTGATATCAAGCTCCCGCATACACTGCTTCATCACCCGTACCGAATCATCGGTATCGTAGATGGTGAAGTTACTCTGATAGCCCAGCAGTTCGATCTCACGCCGCAATATCCGCGCACAGCAGGAGTGGAAGGTGCCTGCCGTCATTTCATTTGCGGCGTCCGGCCCCAGTATCTGCTCCAGCCTGTCCTTCATCTCGTTGGCGGCTTTGTTGGTAAAGGTGATCGCCAGAATATGCCACGGGAATACCGGACGGTCTGCCAGCAGGCGATCCACTTCGCTCTCATCGCAGGGCTGCCCTTTTGCGGCTTTGTTGAGCAGCAAAAGCTCTTCTTCGGTATAATCGGGTACATGGTCGGAAAAATAGGCGTTCCCGTATCGGATCAGGTAGGCGACCCGCTCTACCAGCACGGTGGTCTTGCCGCTTCCCGCACCAGCCAAAATCAGAACCGGTCCGTTTGCCGTAAAAACCGCCTGCCGCTGCCGGTCGTTCAGCCGTCCGAATTTTCGCTCCAAGATCTGCCGTCGTAAGCTTTGTATCTCCATTGTCATGCTCCGTTCATAAAAACGGTCTGCCGCCCCAGCAGCCGCAGACCGTTTTATTTATATCAGTTTTCGCTCATCACAGTATTCGCAGGTCAGCATATCGCCGTGATTGCAAAAGTAGTGGGGAAGGTACCCTTCTTTATTTGTGACGCAGTTGGGATTGCCGCACCGCTCATGCGGGATCTCCTTCCCGTCAAAGGGATGATATCCGCCTGTTTGACGAAGCAGGAAGAGGATCAGCGACATTCTGGCATACACGCCGTAGATCGCCTGCATAAAATAGAGGGCGCGGGGATCGCTGTCCACCTCCACCAAAACCTCGTCCACGCGGGGAAGCGGGTGGAGGATCTTCAGACTGCTTTTTGCCCGAGTAAGCTTTTTGCGATCCAGCACATAGGTGTTTTTCTGCCGCTCGTATTCCGCTTCGGAGGGGAACCGCTCCCGCTGGATACGGGTCATATAGAGCACGTCGAGCTTGTCGATCGCTTCCTCCAGCGAGAAAATTTCCTCATACCGACAACCTGCCGAACGGATCGTGTCTTTTAAGTAGGAGGGGAGCGAAAGCTCCGGTGTGGAGATCAGGATAAATTTTGTGCGGAAATGGGTCATTGCCTGAATCAGGGAGTGAACCGTTCGCCCGTATTTAAGATCGCCGCACAGCCCGACTGTCAGTCCGTCCAGCGTGCCGATTTCCTTTTTGAGAGTGACCAGATCGGTCAGCGTCTGGGTGGGGTGAAGATGTCCGCCGTCTCCCGCGTTGATAACGGGACAGCCCGAAAAGAGAGTTGCCGCCTTTGCCGAGCCCTCTACCGGGTTTCGCATTGCCATGATATCCGCATAGCCGCTGACCACCTGAATGGTGTCCTTTAGATTTTCCCCCTTGGCAACCGAGCTGTTGCTGGGGTTATCGAAGCCGATGATCCTGCCGCCCAGCCGCAGCATGGCGGTCTGGAAGGACATCTGGGTGCGGGTCGAAGGCTCGTAAAAGAGGGTGGCGAGGATCTTGTTTTCACAGCAGCCGTAAAAATCCTCCGGTTTTTCTTCGATTTGAAGCGCGAGGTCGATGATCTCCTCCCACTCCGGCATCGAAAGATCATGAAAAGCAATAAGATGTCGGATCGACATAAAGCTGCACATCCTTCCGTTTTTCCCTTATTCCTATCATACCAGACTTTTTGCTTCTTGACAAGCAGTCACTTGTCCGCGGCGCAAAAATGTGGTAAACTGATAGGGAGGTGAGAGACATGCGGGATATCCTTGTTTTTGCCGGATATACTTTTCTGGTGCTGGCGCTGATTTTTCTGGTGCTGATCGTGATGGAGCGCGCCTATCGGAAAAAAGCCGCCATACCAAGGCCGCCCGTTCGTGCCACACTGGTCGCCCGCCGTACCGAAGCGTCAGCCGTGCTGCCCTCTCAGGGGGATAGCAAAACCGCCTATTATGCGGCGTTTTTGCTCGAAAACGGCGATCGGCGGGAGCTGCGGGTCACTGCCGAGCAGTTTTCTCTCTGGCAGGAAGGGGAGAGCGGCATACTGGAGGAATTAGACGGCGCCGTCGCCTCCTTTCTGGTTGACAACACGAAAGAAGCATGATAAAATAAGTATGAACATTTGTTCTTTTCGGTGGTGAGCAAGATTGAGCGAGAATAACGGCTTTGACCTCCAAGCGCCCTATCAGCCGACCGGCGATCAGCCGCAGGCGATCGCCAAGCTGGTCGAGGGGATCAAACGGGGCGATAAGGAGCAGACTTTGATGGGGGTGACCGGCTCCGGCAAGACCTTTACCATGGCGAATGTGATCGCCGCGGTCAACCGTCCCACGCTGGTGCTGGCGCACAATAAAACGCTTGCCGCACAGCTTTGCAGTGAATTAAAGGAGTTCTTTCCGCATAACGCGGTGGAATACTTCGTCTCCTACTACGATTACTATCAGCCGGAAGCATATATCCCCAATACCGATACTTATATTGAAAAGGATTCCGCCATCAACGACGAGATCGACAAGCTCCGTCACTCTGCTACATCGGCATTGGCGGAACGGCGGGACGTCGTCATCGTCAGCAGCGTGTCCTGCATCTATTCGCTCGGCAGTCCGCTCGATTACCGGAATATGGTTATCAGTCTCCGCACCGGCATGGAAAAATCGCGGGAGGAATTGATCAAAAAGCTGGTGGAGATCCAGTATGAGCGAAACGATATCAATTTTGTCCGCAATAAGTTTCGGGTGCGTGGCGATGTGGTAGAAATTTTTCCCGCCTATTCGGGCGATACCGCCATTCGGGTGGAGTTTTTCGGGGACGAGATCGACCGGATCAGCGAGGTGAACACCCTCACCGGCGAGGTGAAGGCAACGCTTTCCCATGCGGCGATCTATCCTGCCTCTCACTATATCGTGCCGCCCGACAAGCTCCAAAAGGCGATCCGTGATATCGAGGACGAATTGCAGGAACGGATCCGCTATTTTGAAAGCAAGGGTATGCTTTTGGAAGCACAGCGGATCTCCCAGCGGACGCTTTACGATATTGAGATGCTCACCGAGATCGGTTTCTGCAAGGGGATCGAAAACTACTCCCGTGTATTGTCCGGCAGACCGCCGGGCAGTATGCCGTTTACGCTGCTGGATCACTTCCCGAAGGACTTTCTTTTGATCGTGGACGAATCCCATGTTACCATTCCGCAGGTGCGGGGTATGTATTTCGGCGACCGCGCCCGAAAGGAAACGCTGGTCGATTACGGCTTTCGGCTCCCGTCCGCCTACGATAACCGCCCGCTTGATTTTGATGAGTTTTACGGCAAGCTGGGACAGGTGATCTATGTCAGCGCGACGCCCGGTCCGTTTGAGCGGGAACACAGCACCCGTCTGGTGGAGCAGGTGATCCGCCCGACCGGACTGCTGGATCCAAAGGTGATCGTCAAGCCGACCGAGGGTCAGATCGAGGATATCCTTTCCGAGATCCATCTGCGGACGGAGAAGAACGAGCGGGTTCTGATCACCACCCTCACCAAAAAAATGGCGGAGGATCTCACCTCTTTCCTGGAGGGAATGGGGGTCAAGGTGCGGTATATGCACCATGATGTGGATACCATGGAGCGAATGGAGATCATTCGCGATCTGCGGCTGGGTGAGTTTGACGTGCTGGTCGGGATCAACCTGCTGCGGGAAGGGCTTGACCTGCCCGAGGTGTCCCTCGTCTGCATCCTCGATGCGGATAAAACCGGCTTTTTGCGGAGCGAAACCTCACTGGTGCAGACGATCGGCCGTGCGGCGCGAAACGCCGAGGGGATGGTGATCCTCTATGCCGATACCGTCACACCGGCGATGGAGAACGCGATCAGTGAAACCTTGCGCCGCCGTTCGATCCAGCAGGCGTACAATGAGGAGCATGGGATCACGCCGAAAACGATCCAGAAGGACGTGCGGGAGATACTGGAAATCTCGGCGCCGTCCTCCGACGCACGGGGAAAGAACGGCAAGCGCCTGACCAAAAACGAGCGGGAGGCGCTGATCAAAAAGCTGGAGCGTGAGATGCGGTACGCCGCCAAGCTGCTGGAGTTTGAGCAGGCGGCCTATCTGCGGGACAAAATCAAGAAGCTGAAAGGCGAAGAATAATGGCAACCGATAAACTGATCATACATGGTGCAAGAGAACATAATCTAAAGAATATCGATCTGGAGATACCGCGTGACAAGCTGATCGTCTTTACAGGGCTTTCGGGGTCGGGAAAGTCCTCTCTGGCGTTTGACACGATTTACGCGGACGGACAGCGGCGGTATATGGAGAGCTTGTCCTCCTATGCGCGTCAGTTTCTGGGACAGATGGAAAAGCCGGACGTCGATTCGATCGAAGGGCTTTCGCCCGCCATTTCGATTGACCAGAAAACCACCTCCCGCAATCCGCGCTCGACCGTCGGCACCGTGACCGAGATTTACGATTATCTCCGTCTGCTTTACGCACGGATCGGAAAACCGCACTGTCCCTACTGCGGGCGGGAGATCACACAGCAGACCATCGATCAGATCGTGGATCAGGTGCTGCGGCTTCCCGAAGGGAGCCGGATCCAGATTTTGGCGCCGATCGTCAAGGACAAAAAAGGCACCCAGCAAAAGGAACTGGAAAAGGCGCGGAAAAGCGGCTTTGTCCGTGTACGGGCGGATGGCAATATCTACGATCTCTCGGAGGAGATCACCCTCGAAAAAAATAAGCGCCATACGGTGGAGATCGTGG
>CANQKG010000115.1 GCA_947624425.1 uncultured Clostridia bacterium
CTGCTCCGGCAGCATGGACGGACCTGCGCTGAAATTGTAAACTCTGCTCATTGTCTGTTCCTCCTAACTCATGCTTTACTTGACTGTTCGTCCTGTACTATTTTATTCTTTTCGGAGGATTTCGTCAAGTAATTTTCAGCCTTTTTCGCCTGCAAATTCCGACCGTTGGACGGGATTGCCAAGCGATGGGCGATATGATATAATAGAATTAGTAAATTTGTGCAAAAGGGGAGCGCCCATGCAGCCAGAGAAAAATCAGATCATCACCGCCCGCATCACCGGGATCACCAGCGAAGGGCAGGGCGTGGCAAAGCCGGAGGGGTTCCCCGTTTTTGTGCCGTATACGGCGATCGGAGATCTGGCGGAAATACGGATCGTGAAGCTCCGCCGCGGCTATGCCTACGGCAGACTGGAGCGGCTGATCGAGCCATCTCCCGACCGGGTGCCACCCGACTGTTCCGCTTTCGGACCATGCGGCGGCTGCCATTTTCGCCACCTGAGCTATGAGGCGGAAGCAAGGGTCAAACGGAATATTCTTGCCGATGCGTTTTTGCGGGTCGGGCATTTTTCCCTTGAACCGGAGGACTTCCTCGCGGCAAAAGAGGTGACCCGCTGCCGGAACAAGGCGCAAATTCCTTTTGGCACCGACCAAAACGGCAGGATCGTCTACGGATTTTACGCGCCGCGCAGCCACCGGATCGTCCCCTGTGCGGACTGCCTGCTGCAGCCCCGTCTGTTCGGGGAGATCGCCGCTAAAACTGCGCGGCTGCTCCAAACGCTTTCGATCCCCTGTTATGACGAAACGACCGGTCGGGGTACCTTTCGGCACCTCTATCTGCGGCAGAGTGCCGCTTCGGGCAAGGTGCTGGTCTGCTTTGTGGTGACGCGGGGACGCCTTTCAGCCATACGGGAGCTGGCACGGCGGCTCATGACGGCATTCCCCGACATCTGCGGCGTGACCGAGAATGTCAATCCCGACTGCACTAATGTCATACTCGGCAAGGAAACCGAAACGCTGTTCGGGGACGGCAGGCTGGAGGATATTCTCTGCGGTGTTCCGCTCTCCCTGTCGCCCGAATCCTTTTATCAGGTGAACCATGCCCAGACCGAGCGGCTCTACCGGCAGGCGGCGGCATATGCCGCGCCGAACAAAACCGATCTCCTGCTCGATCTCTACTGCGGCGCGGGGAGCATCGGGCTTTCGATGGCTAAGAGGGTAAAGCGGCTGATCGGGGTGGAGATCGTGCCGCAGGCAATCGAGAATGCCAAAGAAAGTGCCGCAAAAATGGGGCTTTCCAATACCGCCTTTTTCTGCGGTGACGCGGGCAATATCGCCGCGCGGCTTGCCGGAGAAGGACTGCGCCCCGATATCATTCTGATCGACCCGCCTCGCAAGGGCTGTGACGAAGCCTGCCTTTCGGCGATTCGGGAGATGTCCCCCGACCGGCTGGTGATGATCTCCTGCCACCCCGCGACCGCCGCACGGGACTGCCGGCGGCTTTGCGACCTCGGCTTTACGCTGGAGCGATACTGCGGCGCCGACCTTTTCCCCCGCACCCGCCATGTGGAGTGCGTGGTGCTGCTGTCAAAAGCAAAATAATCGGGGCTTTATGAACAATTTGAGAACAGGGGGTTGACCATGAAAAAGGCTTATCTATGGATCGCGGTTGGTTTGGTGATTGCGTTTCTCCTGATTTTTACAGGCGTCAATCTGCATAAATTCCATCACGACAGCATTGATGATCTGCTCATAACCGGAGAAGCGGATTATGAAAACCCCATCAGCAAAGAAAAAGTAACGCCGACTGTGATAGAAAAAGAACACTGTTTTGTTTCCGATTCCTTCGTGATGACGGATCCTTCTCAAATGCAGATTCGTTTTCGCGTCATGTACTCTCTTCCGTTTATGCACGCCGATATTTTCCATGATACCCACTTCTATATAGAAGACGATAAGGGCAATGATCTGACCTCTGCCGCGAATGTTTGCAGTGAAAAATTCATGGGGCTAAACGGACTGAATATCACGCTCATCTTCAAAGAGGGCGACCATACGCCTGCGTCGGGAGAGCATCTATTCCTTACCATTGCTGCCGCCGAAGGTGTGAAAACGCTGGACGCAGACAAAAGCTATGCCTACGGCAAATTTGAAATTGTGATCCCGTAGACTGAAAGACAAAAAAGGCAGGTAGATACATGACAACCGAGGAACTGAAAATTCGCCAATTAGCCAATCAGCATCTGCTGACGCCTGCGGACAAAATGACGGTGGTACACGATCTTTGCGGTGTGCAGGCGCAGTTTATGGTCAATGCGATGCACGCATTAAAGATCAGGTGTTCTGATTACCGGGAGGACACGATCGGGGACGGTCTTGTGAAGAACTGGACGGTCAGAGGAACGGTCCATGTATTTGCAAAAGATGATCTGCCCCTATTCCTTCACTGTCATAACGGGCAGGATTATCTGAAAAAAGACTGGAACGGATATACATTTTGGGATCGGCGGGATCAGTGGGCGCTCACGCCAAAGCGGCAGGCTTATTTTGTCGATGTGATTCTGGAAGCCCTGAAATGCTCCGAGCGGACAAGAGAAGAACTCAAGGAGATATGCAGGCAGCAAGGCATGACCAAGGTGGAAGAAAGCTGTATGTTCGACCAGTGGGGCGGCGGTATCCGCGAAATGTGCGAACGCGGGTTTCTAAACTATGTGGTGCAGGAAAAGAAAGCCTTCTGCTTGGCACCCGCGTTTACTCCCATTCCCGAGCAGGAGGCAGGTCTTGAACTGGCGCGCCGGTATTTTACCCATATGGGTCCTTCCACCATTCACGACGCCAAGTACTATTGCCACGCGACCGCCGCACAGATCAAGGACTGGCTTTCGAAGCTGCCCGTAGAAACGGCGGAATGTGAGGGCAGGACTTATTACTACATCGAAAACGGTCAGGCATACGATCGGGAGATTCCCCAATGCCTTTTCCTTGCCGGATTTGACCAGCTTCTTTTGGCGCACGAAAAAAAGGAAAGCCTGTTTTTGCGTCCGGAACATCTGCGGGCGATCTTCAATCTTGCGGGAATCGTAATGCCGGCGCTTTTGGTCGATGGCGAAGTGGCCGGCAAATGGAAAAAGAAGAACAAAAAATTGCAGATCACCCTGTTCAAATCCATCACACGGCGGGAGAAAAACCGCATTTCCGATTTTGCGGATTCGTTGTGGAACGGGGAGATCACATCGGTCGGCTTTGACGAATAAAAAACGGACAATGGAGGCTTTTATGGAGAACAACACAAACCGACATTCCTTCAAAGGCTCGATCGGGTTCGTCCTCGCGGCGGCTGGGAGCGCGGTAGGGCTGGGCAACATCTGGCGGTTCCCCTATCTGGCGGCGCGGGACGGCGGCGGACTGTTTCTGCTTGTTTACCTGATCCTCGCCCTGACCTTCGGCTTCACCCTGCTGATGACCGAAGTGGCGATCGGCAGGAAAACCAAGCAAAGCCCGCTGACCGCTTACGGCAAGCTCCACAAAAAATGGAAGTGGCTGGGCGTGATTGCCTGTCTGGTTCCGGCGATCATACTGCCCTATTACTGCGCTATCGGCGGTTGGGTGCTGAAATACCTGTGTGCCTATCTCACCGGAGGCGGCAGTGCCGCCGCGCAAGACGGCTATTTTACCGCCTTTATCTCCGGGAACATACAGCCGATCATCATGACCGCCCTCTTTCTGTTCGCGGTGGTGTTTATCATCCTCCGCGGCGTCAACAAGGGGATCGAGTCCTTCTCCAAGGTGCTGATGCCGATTTTGATCCTGCTGGTATTGGTGATCGCGGTTTTCTCCCTCACCATCCGCCACACCGACCAAAACGGCGTCACCCGCACCGGACTGCAGGGGCTTGCGATCTATGCGATCCCGAACTTCTCCGGCATGACGGCAGGGCGGTTCTTCACCATTCTGCTTGACGCGATGGGTCAGCTGTTTTTCAGCCTGAGCGTGGCAATGGGGATCATGATCACCTACGGCTCCTACCTGCATGACGACGCACATCTTTCCACCTCGGTCAATCAGATTGAAATTTTCGATACCGCGATCGCCTTTCTCGCCGGCGTGATGATCATTCCCGCCGTTTTCACCTTTGCCGGAACCGAAGGGATGGAAGCCTCCGGTCCCGGGCTGATGTTTGTCTCGCTGCCCCATGTGTTTGCCGCGATGGGACCGATCGGCAATCTGGTGGGAATCTTATTCTTCGCCATGGTGCTCTTTGCCGCCCTCACCAGCGCGATCTCGATCATGGAGGCGGTGGTATCCAGCCTGATGGATCAGTTCGGCCTCAGCCGCACCAGGGCGACCCTTCTCGAAGGCGGGATCGCGCTGATTTTAAGCATTGTGGTCTGCCTCGGATACAACCTGTTCTACTTTGAAGCGCCGCTGCCCAACGGCACAACGGCGCAGATCCTCGACATTATGGACTACCTGAGCAACAACCTGCTGATGCCGGTGGTGGCGATCGGCACCTGTATTCTGGTGGGCTGGATCTTAAAGCCGGACGCCGTGATCGAGGAAGCCGAAAAGACCGGCAGCAAAATGAGCCGCAAGCGCCTTTATCGGGTGATGATCCGGTATATTGCGCCGGTGATGCTGTTTGTCCTGCTGCTCAAATCCTGCGGCGTATTTTAAGGTGAGGGGAGCCGAACCCGCGTCGGTTTTCGCCGAGCGGATTTGCGCCCATGCTGTGTCACCGCCCTTGACAATACGGCAGTATTCTCTGCGGACGTTTCCTTGCCTGAACGCAAATCCGCTCGGTGAAAACTGCTTTGCACTTCCCGCAGAGCTATTTTCCGAGGGATTTCGCGTGCGGACGAGGCAGCCTTGCTGACGCAAGGCAACGAGGACAAACGTGAAAGAGCCGAAAAGAGCCTGCGGGAAGCGGCGTGTGTTCGGCTCCCCTCACCTTAAGGAGTGATAACCGTGACCGAGCTTTTGACCCACAGCAGTATCAGGCTGACCGGAGAAAAAACCGTTTACATCGACCCCTACCGCATCGAAGAAGCGCGGCAGGACGCCGATCTGATC
>CANQKG010000116.1 GCA_947624425.1 uncultured Clostridia bacterium
GCGTGATGGACGGCGCGGAGACGGTGGACGAGATCGTGGCGACCGTCTTTCGCGCGCCGCGCTCGTTTACGGGGGAGGACACGGTGGAGCTGTCCTGCCACGGCGGCGTGTATCTGGCGAACCGGCTCCTGCGCGCTCTCTATGCGGCGGGCGCACGGCCTGCGGCGGCGGGGGAGTTCACCCGCCGCGCCTACCAGAACGGGAAGCTCACCTTGACCCAGGCGGAGGCGGTGGCAGAGCTGATCGCCGCCGACGGGGAGCAGGCGGTGCTGGCGGCCCGCGCCGGTCTGGACGGCACGCTTGCCAGACGGCTGAACAGCGAAAAAGAAACGCTGCTTCAAATACTGGCGCGGCTTTCCGCATGGGCGGATTATCCCGATGAGGATCTGGAGCCGGTCGAGCGGGAAACACTTTGCGCCGAGCTTTCGGCGCTGGCAGAAAGCCTTTCGGCACTGCTGCGGGGATATGACAGCGGCAGACTGGTTCGGGAGCGGCGTGGTGCCCAACCCCCGGCTGAGCCTGGTTCGGGAGGGGATCGCCGCCGCCATTGTCGGGAAACCGAATGTCGGGAAATCCACCTTGATGAACCTGCTGGCAGGCTGTGATAAAAGC
Source organism: uncultured Clostridia bacterium (assembly GCA_947624425.1). Taxonomy (GTDB): domain Bacteria; phylum Bacillota; class Clostridia; order Oscillospirales; family Ruminococcaceae; genus CANQKG01. Next base: position 613 of record CANQKG010000116.1, read on the forward strand.
ATCGTCACCGCACAGCCCGGCACCACCCGCGACGTGGTGGAGGAAACGGTGCGTCTGGGGAAGGCGGTGCTGCATCTGAGCGATACCGCCGGTCTGCGGGAAACCGCCGATCCGGTCGAGCGGGAGGGGGTATCCCGCGCCCGCCGCCGGATGGAGGAGGCGGCTCTCCTGATCGCGGTATTCGACCGCAGTGAACCGCTCACGGCAGAGGACTTCGCTTTGTTGGAATCTTTGCAGGGGCGGGCGGCAATCGCGGTGCTGAATAAGGGCGATCTGCCTGCGGCGGTGGAGGCGGAAGAACTGCGTCCCTATACCGCCTATACCGTCACCCTCTCCGCCAAGCAGGGGGAGGGGCTTTCCGCCCTGATCGAGGCGGTGGAGGAGCTTTCTAAATTAAACCGGTTCGATCCGTCTGCCGCGCTGCTGGCAAATGCGCGGCAGTACCATGCCGCCTGCCGTGCGGCGGAGGCGGTCGGGGAGGGGCTTTCCGCCCTCCGGTCGGGCTTTACGCTGGACGCGGTCACCATATCGCTGACCGATGCGCTGGCGGCGCTGCTGGAGCTCAGTGGGGAATCGGTCACCGAGGCTGTGGTGGACGAGGTGTTTTCCCGCTTTTGCGTGGGGAAATAGGGGGTGAATGGCTTTGTATCCGATGGAGGAATATGATGTTGCGGTCATCGGGGCGGGACACGCCGGTATCGAGGCCGCTATGGCGGCGGCTCGGCTGGGGTGCAAAACGGTGCTGTTCACCCTCACGCTGGACGGCATTGCCAATATGCCCTGCAATCCGTCGATCGGCGGGACTGCCAAGGGGCATCTGGTGCGGGAGATCGACGCGCTGGGCGGACAAATGGGTATCGCGGCGGACGTCACCTTTCTCCAAAGCCGTATGCTCAACCGCGGGAAGGGCCCTGCCGTACACAGCCTGCGGGTGCAGTCCGACCGCGCGCAGTATCATTTGTATATGAAAAGGCTGGTGGAAAATCAGCCGGGGCTGGATGTGAAACAGGCGGAGATCGTGGATATCCTCCGCACCGACGGTCGGGCGTCGGCGGTGGTGACAAGGCTCGGCGGGGTCTATCCGGTCAAGGCGGCGATCCTCTGCTGCGGCACCTATCTGGAAGGGAAAATCCATGTCGGGGAGGTTTCCTATCCCGGCGGTCCCGATGCGGTCAGCCCGGCGGTCGGGCTGTCGGAATCGCTGCGGCAGATGGGTCTGCCGCTTCGCCGGTTCAAGACCGGGACGCCTGCCAGAGTACATCGGGACAGCATCGACTTTGACAAGCTGGAACGGCAGCAGGGGGATGAGATCATCTGTCCGTTTTCCTTTTCCACCACAAAGCCGCTTGTCAATCGGGTGGACTGCTATATCGCCTATACCAATGAGGAAACCCATCGGGTGATTTTGGAAAATCTCCACCGCTCCCCGCTTTACAGCGGCAGGATCGAGGGGGTAGGTCCCCGCTACTGCCCCAGTATCGAGGACAAAGTGGTGCGGTTCGCGGATAAAAAAAGGCACCAGCTTTTCATCGAGCCGATGGGGCTGGACACCGAGGAATATTATTTGCAGGGGATGTCCTCCTCTCTGCCGGAGGATGTGCAGATTCGGTTTCTCCGCACCATCAAGGGCTTGGAGCGGGTGCGGCTGATGCGAACGGCATACGCAATCGAGTATGACTGCATCGACCCGCTGGCGCTCACTCCCGCGCTGGAGTGCAAGGCGGTGCCGGGTCTGTTCGGCGCGGGGCAATTTAACGGCACCTCCGGCTATGAGGAGGCGGCGGCACAGGGACTGATGGCGGGGATCAACGCCGCCCGTAAGGTGCAGGGGAAGAAGCCGGTGGTGCTTTCCCGCTCGGACGGGTATATCGGCGCCCTGATCGACGATCTGGTGACCAAGGGCTGCCGGGATCCCTACCGTATGATGACCTCCCGCAGCGAGTATCGGCTCCTGCTGCGGCAGGATAACGCCGATGAGCGGCTGATGCCGATCGGGCACGAAATCGGGCTGGTGTCCGATGAAACACTCCACCGCATGGAGGAAAAGTACCGGCTGGTCGCGGCGGAGGAAAAACGGCTGCAAAAGCTGACCATCTCTCCCGACCCGGCGCTCAACCGACTGCTGGAGGAGCGGGGGAGCGCGCCGCTGACCCAGGCGGTGCGGGCGGCAGAACTGATCCGCCGCCCGCAGATCGGGTATCGGGATCTTCTGCCCTATGACGAAAACCGTCCCGACCTGCCTGCCGAGGTGGCGGAGCAGGTGGAGATTCGGATTCGGTACGCGGGATATATCGCCCGGCAGCTTCGGCAGGTGGAGCAGATGAAGCGGCTGGAGGGGAAAAAGATCCCGCCGGATTTTGACTATCACGCCGTGACCGGACTGCGTCTGGAAGCAATCGAGAAGCTGTCTGCCGTCCGTCCGGAGCATATCGGACAGGCGGCGGGTATTTCGGGGGTCAGCCCCGCCGATATATCGGTGCTGCTGGTCGCCTTGCAGGAAGGTGGAACATGATGGAGCTTCTGCGGCAGTATGCCGCGGCATACGGAATGAACCTCACGCCGGATATGCTCACACAGTTTTCGGCATACGCCGCGCTGCTGGCGGAGAAAAACCGGGTGATGAACCTCACCGCCATCACCGAGCCGGACGAGGTGATCGTGAAACATTTTCTCGACAGCCTCTTGCTTTTAAAGGCAGTCGAGCTGCCCAAAAGCGGGAGCCTGATCGACGTCGGCGCCGGCGCGGGCTTTCCGGGCGTGCCGGTGAAGATCGCCCGTCCCGACTGCCGGCTGACCCTGCTCGACAGTTTAAAAAAGCGGGTCGGCTTTCTAACAGAACTGCTCGACGCCCTTTCTGTTGACGGGGTGTGCATCCATGCCCGCGCCGAGGACGGCGGGCGCCGTCCCGATTTGCGGGAGCAGTTTGATCTCGCGTCCGCCCGCGCGGTCGCAAGGCTTTCTCTGCTGTGCGAATACTGCCTGCCCTTTGTCAAGGTGGGCGGGTATTTCTGCGCCCTCAAGGGGTATGAGATCGAAGCCGAGCTTTCGGAGGCAAAGCACGCGATCGGCGTGCTGGGCGGTGCAGTCCGTTCGGTGGAGAAATTCACCCTGCCGGACCAAAGCCGCCGCGCGATCGTGGTGATCGAAAAGGTGCGGCACACCGGCAAAGCCTATCCCCGCAATCCCGCCAAAATAGCAAAGGAGCCGTTATGAAAAAACGAGAAACCGGGTGGAAGGCGCTGCGGCAGGAAGAAAAGTACCCGTTTGCGGTACTGGAATCCCTCCACCATGCTGACGCATGGTCCCCCTCCCTTTGACAAGGGAGGTTTTGACAAGGACGGCAGTACAGCGGTTTGAAATGGGATAAGTGAAAAAACTAAAGCTTTACAGTAAAATCTTCCGTTGGCTGGCTCAGTAGCATCTTCCGTCGGCATACTTTGCTAAAATTTTTATCAAAGCTTCTTTGGTCGCCAGTGCCTCCCTTGTCAAAGGGAGGGGGACCGCGCCTTGCGCGGTGGTGGGATTCAAAAAGCACCGAGCCTTCCGAAAACCGCAATCCCACGGCAGGCGCGTTCTCTTTGCGGAAACCGAAAGCGCGGCAGCGACCCGCAAAAGGGGAAATCTTTTCTAAAAAGATTTCCCCTTTTTCACTTTTCGTGAGAAAAAGGTTGCAAATTGCCGCATTTTTAGGTAAAATGATAATGGTAATGTCTGTGTTCCGTTATGAAATGCAGTAATAAAGGGGTTGTCGTTATGTCAAACAGATTGTTTCAGGGCGTTGTGCATCAGATGCGGGATGCGATCGACCGGATCGTGGGAGTGGTAGATGCGTCCTCCACCGTGATCGCCTGCAGTGAGCTTTCGCGGGTCGGCGCGTCGGTCAGCATCATGTCGGTGGAAGCAATGGATGCGCAGGAGCCTTATGTCAAGGACGGATATACCTACATGGCGTTCGGGCTTGAGGGGAATATCGAGTACGCCGTGTTTGTGGAGGGCGTGGACGCCGCCGCCGGCAAATATGCCCGGCTGCTGGCCGTTTCGCTGAGCAGCATCAAGCAGTATTACGACGAAAAATACGACCGGAACAATTTTGTGAAAAATGTGGTGCTGGATAATATCCTGCCGGGCGACATCTATGTCAAGGCGAGAGAGCTTCACTTCAATAACGATGTGGAGCGGGTCGCGCTGCTGATTCGGATCTTGTCCTCCAATGATGTGTCCGCCTACGATGTGATCCAGAACCTGTTTCCCGATAAGCAGAAGGACTTTGTGTTCAGCATCAACGAAAACGATATCGTGCTGATCAAGGAGATCCGCAGCGGGAT
>CANQKG010000117.1 GCA_947624425.1 uncultured Clostridia bacterium
GCCAATGCGGCCAAAGCCGTTAATTGCTACTTTTACCATGGGAATTACCTCCAATACAATATTTTCTATATTATAAACCATTTTTGCGCGCTTGACAAGTGGTTTTTTCATATTTCTCTCTCCACACGGGCACTTCGCCGGAAATGGCGGCATAAGATGTTGTGTGGCTCTGCCACACGATATCCCTAAGAAAGGAAAAATGGGGAAATATGAATTATTTTTCTTATAACAGCAACAGCTCCTATCCGAACAGTCTCTACTGTCAGGGAGCAAACCGTTGTATCCCTTCCTGCCCGAGCGTGCCGTCGTTGATCGTCGGTCCGACCGGTCCTACCGGTCCGCAGGGGATTCCGGGGCCTGACGGCGCAACAGGTCCGACGGGGCCGCAGGGCATACCCGGCCCGAACGGTGCTGCGGGTGCAGTAGGTCCCACGGGGCCGACCGGGCCGCAGGGTCCTGTCGGCGCTACCGGAGCAACGGGTGCCGCAGGTGCTACCGGTGCGGTAGGTCCTACGGGGCCGACCGGTCCACAGGGTCCTGTCGGCGCAACCGGAGCAACCGGCGCTGCGGGCGAAATCGGTCCCACTGGTCCGACTGGTCCGCAGGGTCCCGCCGGTGCAGCCGGCACGACCGCAAGCGGTCTTGCCGCATACGGCGGGCTGTATAACGCCGCCGATCAAACCGTCACCCTTGCCGCGCCGAACACGGCGGTACAGGTGGTTCTGCCGACCACGATGCCGTCCGACGGTGTGACCTACACTCCGGACAACAGCATCACGATCGCAGAAGACGGCGATTATGAAATCGGCTATTCCGCCACCGGCGACGCCTCCGGTAACCGGACGCTGACCTTATCGGCGCGGCAAAACGGCGCCGACATTGCAGGCTCCGCAGTTACCCTTTCCTCTACCGGCACCGGCAATACACTGCCGTTCCAAAACAGCGTCATTGTCACGCTGCCCGCCGGTACCGTGATCGACCTCGGCGTTGCTTCCTCGGTCGCTGATGATGTGACCCTCGGCTCTGCCACCCTCACAGTCAAAAAGCTGAGCGAAGCCGCCGCCTGACCAATCACAAATAAGCGTTTGAAAGCCGCCCGTTTGAGGCGGCTTTCCGCCAAATGGAGGGAGCAAATGAAAAAATTCAAGGTCTGCGTTTATGCGATCTGCAAAAACGAATCGAAGTTTGCCGAACGCTGGTTCCGCTCCATGTCGGAGGCGGATGAGGTGATCGTGCTGGACACCGGCTCGACCGACGATACGGCGGATAAGCTGCGCGCACTCGGCGCGGCGGTGGTGTGCGAAGAGATCACGCCATGGCGTTTTGACACGGCGCGCAACCGTTCCCTTGCGCTGGTACCCGAAGATGCAGATATCTGTGTCTGCACCGATCTGGACGAGGTGTTTGAGCCGGGCTGGCGGGAAAAGCTGGAGGCGGTATGGGCGGACGATGTAAGCCTTGCCAGCTACCGCTACACCTGGAATTTTAATCCGGACGGGAGCGAAGGGTATGTTTTTTGGATCGAAAAAGCGCACAGCCGCCACGGATTTCGCTGGACGCATCCGGTGCATGAAGTGCTGCAATGGGTAGACAACAGCCCCAAAGGGAAAACCGTATCGGCGGAGGGTGTCCGCCTTTACCACCATGCCGATCCCGCAAAATCCCGCGCACAATATCTGCCGTTATTGGAATTATCGGTGGCGGAAGACCCAACCGACGACCGAAATATGCACTATCTCGGCAGAGAGTACCTGTTCTGCCGCCGCTGGGACGACTGCATTAAAACGCTTCGCCGCCATTTGGCGCTTCCCACGGCAGTGTGGCAGGACGAGCGGGCGGCTTCGATGCGGTATATCGCCCGCGCCTATCAGAATAAAGGAGATCACAGTCAGGCGCTTTGCTGGTACCTGCGTGCGGCAGCAGAGGCGCCGCATTTGAGAGAACCCTATCTCGACCTTGCTTCCCTGCTGTACGAAACGGAGGAATGGGAAGGTGTACTCTACTTCACCGCCTGTGCGCTTCGGATCACCCACCGCCCGCGCAGTTATATTTCGGAAGCGGGAAGCTGGGGAAGCCTGCCCTATGACCTGCGCGCAATCGCATTTTTCAAAACCGGACGAAACCGGGAAGCGCTGGCAGAAGCGAAGCTTGCGCTCCAAAAAGCGCCGCACGATCCCCGTTTACAGGAAAATGTCGCCATTCTAAAGCGGCTGTGTGAAGAAAACGGATAACAAAACGGAATACAAAAACCGGCAAAAGCCGGTTTTTTGTTAGAGAGTTTTTCCCATCAAAATACAATCAAACACGCCGCGGTCGAGCACCGCATCGCTCAGCACCCGATAACCGAGCTTTTTGTAAAAGCCCACCGCTTCGGTGCGGCTTTCCACCTCGATCTCGGTATAGCCGAGCTCCCTGATCCACCCTTCCGCCTCATAAATGACGCGGGTGCCGAGCTTTTTTCCGCGATATTCGGGCAGCACCACCACCCGTCCGATCTGCATCCGTTTTTGCTCGGTTTCATAAAAACGGCAGGTGGCGATCGGATATCCGCTTTCCAGCAGAACGATATACCGTGCGTCCGCTCCATCGTGCCGGTCAAATTCCTCTCGCAGCGAGATGTGAAACTCCCGATTCATCCCCTGGATCCGCACGGAGTATGCGCCCGCACGCTGCCATTCTTCTTCGGCGCGAAGAACTTCGATCCCATCCAAGCCGCTCACTTCCCTTCTATATGTTCCGCCCTGCGGGACAGCACTGCCGCAAGATAAAGCGAGGCAAGCAGCGATTCTGCAGGCAGAGGAAGCAGTTCGATCAGCGGGAAAGCGCGCCCTTCCTCATATGCCAGCACCATCTGCTTTGCAAGCAATAAGATCGGCGTATCCGCCGCTGCCGCAAACACGGCGTCATGAAATGTATCGTCCGAATAAACCGTGAGAGGCGACACCTTCAGCGTACGCGCCGCGATCTCGGCAGCCGACGTCAGAAATGCGGCGGGCGTCAAATGCTTTTCTCCGGCATACCGGCGCAGGGTACGCAGCAGCCGCACCAGCAGCAGGCGGTTTGCGGAATTGCGCTCCGCACCGGTCACGCCGAGCCGGTCGGTCAGCCGAAACGCATGACGCAGCCGTTCCTCTGCCACGGCGGACAGGCTTCCTTTCTCGAAGGTATAGGCAAATCCGTCATACCGCTCGAAAGACCGCATGGCGTCCAGATAGCCCTGCCGGATATTCTGTGCGGCGACCGAAGTATCAAACAGCAGAAAATTGCCCAGTCCCCAATGGGAGCGGATGACCCGCAGATCGGAAAGTGTTGCCAAAAATTCCCGATCCACCTTGCCGACCGCTTCCAGATCCACCACGATATAGGAATCCGCGCCGCAGGACTGTGCCAGCTTAGCCGGAAGATTGTCCGCAAAGCCGCCGTCGATATATTTTGTCTCGCCGATCGTATGGGGCTGTACCGCCGGAAAACAGGCGGCGGAGGCAAGCAGATAATCGTGAAGCTCGCCTTCGGGAATATCCTGCAGCATCATCTGTTTTTCCTTTAAGGCAGGCAGCTCGACCGTTACGATACCAAACTGCTTATCCGATGCGCGCACCCGTTCCTCGCTGATATACTCCCGCAAAATCCCCTCGAGCGTCGAGGTGCCTGCGCCGCCCTGACGGAAGAATTCCCGCGCGAAGGACTCCAGCACGGCGGCGGTTTTTTCCTGCGAACTACCCTCCTCCGGGCTGTCCACGTCAAAAACCATCTGGGTTTCCAATTGCTGCCACATAGCGAGCGCCACGTCAAAATCGCCCTGCACCACCATCGCGCCGTTGAGCGCGCCGACCGATGTGCCGGTCACGATATCCGGCTCGATCCCAAGCTCTCGCAGCGCCTGCCAGACCCCGATCTCATAGGAGCCGCGGGAACCGCCGCCGGACAGTACCAGTGCAAGCTTTGCCATCACTTGTCCTCCAATCTTGCAATCAGAAACTTAATGGGGATACCCTCTGCCGTAAACATCTTTTCATGCTCGGTGACGATGTTGTCGATCCCTTTTTCCTGCGCCAGATCATAGCTGACACGGGTCAGCGCAAATCCGCAGGAGGTGAAGTACTCCTGCGATTCGGTAAAAAGCTCCATATCGTCGGTCTTAAACCAGATCTCGCCGCCCGGCTTCAGAAAGGCGCGGTATTTCATCAGCTGACGCGGATGGGTCAGCCGCCGCTTTTTATGTTTGAGGCGGGGCCACGGATTGCAGAAATTGATATAAAGCCGCTCCACTTTATCCTCCGGCGAGAGCACCAGATCGATCCGCTCGATATCCTGCGCCATCAGGCGGAGGTTCTCCACCTCCCGCCCTGCCTGCGCAAATTGCTCGGTCACGGTGCGGCGGGCGACTGCCAGCACCTCGCTTTTGAGATCCATGGCAAGCAGGTTATATTCGGGATGACGAAGCGCAAACTCCGCCGCAAAGCTGCCTTTTCCGCAGCCCAATTCCACCGCAAGCGGGGCTTTGTTCGGAAACACGCTCTGCCACTTGCCGCAGTAAAGCGGCGGAAGCGGCACAAAATACGGGCAGGCAGAAAGCTCCGGCCGCGCCCACGGTTTTCTTCTCATTCGCATGGGAGATCACCTAGATATGCTGATAAGTCTGCGCGTCCACAAGTCCGCGGTTCCCCTCGTATATCAGCGAGAACGCCCTGCCTGCGCCGATTGCCACACAGTCCTGCGGATTGGACGAAACCTTGACCGGCACCTTCAATTCTTCCGCAATCAGCCGGTCGATCCCGCGCAGCAGGGAACCGCCGCCGGTGAGGAGAATTTCATGCTTCTGCACATCCGAAAGCAATTCGGGCGGCGTTAGTTCCATGACATTCCGGATCACCCGCACGATATCCCGCACCGGCTCCTGAAGCTGCCGGCAAAGCTCCGGCTGAGACACGG
>CANQKG010000118.1 GCA_947624425.1 uncultured Clostridia bacterium
TCTTTTGCCCAAAAAGTGGTTTATAATGCCAGTATACCGCATTTTGGAAAGGTTGGAAAGCCCCATGCCGGAAATCGTTTATATCGAAAAAGAAGACGTGCTGGACCTGCTGCCCCGCCGCGCCGCCGACAGCCATAAGGGGACGCACGGAACGCTTTTGACCGTGGCGGGCAGCCGCTGCTATCCGGGCGCTTCGCTTCTTGCCGCTTTGGCGGCGCTGCGAAGCGGCGTGGGACTTTGCCGGGTCGCCACGATCGAGCGGAACATTCCCGCGCTCTGCGGACAGATTCCCGAAGCGGTCTGGCTTCCCCTTGCCGAAAACAGTGAAGGCGGGATCGCCGCGGAAAGCTGGCACACCCTCAAAACCGCCGTGCGTGACAGCGCCGCCGTTTTGTTCGGCTGCGGCATGACGCCCGGCGAGGACACCGGACGGCTGCTCGACCGGCTTTTGCAGACCGAGCTTCCGCTTGTGATCGACGCCGATGGCATAAATGTGCTGGCAGAGCATATAGATAGCATCGGGTCGGCTGCGCCGCGGGTCCTCACACCCCATATCGGGGAGATGTCCCGTTTGAGCGGCAAACCGGCGTCCGAACTGAAGGCGGACCCGATGGGATGCGCCGCCGCGTTTGCCAAGCGGTATGGCGTCACGCTGGTGCTCAAAGACGCGGTGACGGTGGTCGCCGCGCCGGACGGACGGGTGTTCGCCCATTTGGGCGGCAACGCCGGTATGGCAAAAGGCGGCAGCGGCGACGCGCTGGCGGGGATCATCGCCTCCCTTTTGGCACAGGGGATGGAGGCGACCGCCGCCGCTGTCTGCGGGGTTTATCTCCACGGCGCGGCAGGGGACGCCGCCGCTGCGGAAAACGGGCTTGCCGGTATGCTGCCGACCGATCTGATCGCCGCTCTGCCGCGTGTGTTTTTGTCGCTGGGGCGGTAATGAAGGGGAGATCGCCATGTTCCGCCGGATGCTGTTCTGCTTGGTTTTGGTTTTGCTGCTTGGCGGCTGCGGGGATACAGAGCCTGCGCAGCCGTCCGCTCAAAGCCGGTATGAGGTGACACTCGCCGGTGAAGCGCTTTCGGTGACCGGCATTGCCGAAGCCGGGTGCTTTACCGTCACCGCGCCGGAAACCCTTGCCGGAACGGCGTATCGGCTCACGGAAAAGGGCGTTTTTGTCTCCCGCGAGGGGATCACGCTGCCCGCTCCCGAAAAGGCGTGGCCTGCCGTGCTGCTCCGTTTTCTGGCGGCGGGTCTGCCCGAACAGGGGGAAGCAAACGGCGTACCCTATACTTACTCGTCCGAAAGCGGCGTTTTGTCCTTTGCGGACTGCCGGGCGTCGCTTGCCCCGCAGCCGTTGACATTTTCGGAATAATATCGTACAATAAAAGCAACCACAAAAAGAAAGGATTGATTTTCCGAATGGACGCAGACAGTCGATTATGGTTGGCGTTCTGGATGATTTTGCCTCTGCTGGTCGCCGCGATCGCGGCGGCGGGGGAGGTTTCTGTTGACGAATTGGGCGACGGACAGGTGAAAAGGCTTGAGGAGGAGGGATCTCCCGCCTCCGGCAGACTGCGCAAAGCGCTTGACACAAAGCAGCGCTTCTTTGCCGCCATGCGCCTTTTGCAGGCGGCGGCGGCGGCCGCAGGCGGCGTGATCGCCGTTTTGGCGGGGCAGATCTGGTGGAGCCGTCTCATTCTGGCCGCCGCGTTTTGTTTGCTGTTTTTGCTGTTTGCGCAGCTTCTGCCTCGGCGGGTGGCGCAGAATAAGGAGGAAACGGTGGCCTCCCGGCTGACGCCGGTGCTGCTGCCGGTCAGCTTTCTGCTTTTGCCGATCGTTTTGCCCTGCGGCTTTTTTGCCCGGCTGCTTTCCCGTCTGTTCGGGATCAGCCTCTCCACCGATTCGGAGGCGATCACCGAGGAGGATCTGCTGGAACTGGTGGACGCGGGGGAGGAAAGCGGTCTGCTGGAGGAAAGCGAAAAGGAAATGATCAACAACATTTTCGAGTTTGACGACCTCACGGCGGGCGACGTGATGACCCACCGCACCGAAATGGAGGCGGTGCCGAAAACCGCCACGGTGGGCGAAGTGGTGGATCTTGCGATGGAAAGCGGCTTCAGCCGGATCCCGGTCTATGAAAACGCGATCGACAATGTGATCGGCGTTTTGTACATGAAGGATTTTCTTTCGCTGATCCGGTCGGACGCGGGGGCGGACAAACCCATTTCCGATCTGATCCACCCGGCGCTTTATGTGCCGGAGTCCAACCGCTGCAGCGAGCTGTTCCGCCTGTTTACCGAGCGGAAGGCGCATATGGCGATCGTGGTGGACGAGTACGGCGGCACCGCAGGACTGGTGACGCTGGAGGATCTGGTGGAGGAAATATTCGGCAATATTCAGGATGAATACGACAACGAGGAGGAGGAGATCCGCCTTCAGCCGGACGGCAGCTATCTGATCGACGGCGCGACCGATCTGGAGGAGGTGGACGAGCTGTTCGGGCTGGATCTGGAGGAAAGCGAGGATTACGACACGCTGGGCGGCTTGATCACCGACCTGCTCGGCAGGATCCCGGACGAGGGCGAAACCCCCCGCGTGACGGTGGAAAACGTCACCTTCACGGTGGTGAGGATGGAGGATCGCCGGGTGGATCTGGTACAGGCGGTCGCCGCTAAGCCGGCGGAAGAACCTCTCCCTGTGGAGCGATAAACAAAAGCCCGCCTGCCTTTGAGGGCCGGCGGGTCGGCTTTTATCCCGAAAAAGCCGCTTTTTGCCCGATTTTTCAATCAGGGTTTGACAAACCGGATCGGGCTGTGGTATGATGTCATGGTAAAGAAAGGCAATGACCGGCGAGAGCGGGCAGACCGCTCACAGTAGCCGCCGCTAAGCGGGAGAACAGAGAACGCCTCTCGGCTGAAAGGGCGTTCCCGCACGGAGGGCGAAGTTCGGCGCCGCGAGCTGCCGCCGGGAGTGCGTTTTGCACGATAGGCGGCTGTCCGTCCCGCATTAAGGGGCAAGAGTGAGAGGGCAGTATGCCCTCTAATTTGGGTGGTACCGCGGAGCCTCCGTCCCATGTGGACGAAGGCTCTTATTTTTTAAGGAGGGATCGCGATGACGCAGCGATTGGCAGAGCTGAAAAAACGGTTTTCAGACGCGGCGGAACAGGTACGGGACAGTGACGCGCTGGAGCAGATGCGGGTGGAATACCTTGGGAAAAAGGGAGAAGTGACCGCACTGCTCAAGGAGCTTAAGTCGCTTTCCGGCGAGCAGAAGAAGGAAGCGGGACAGCGGATCAACGGCTTTAAGCGGGAGGTGGAGGAGCATCTTGCCGCGCTGGGCAAACGGCTGCGGGAGGAGGAACTGGAGCGGAAGGTGAACGCCGCCGAACAGTACGATATCACCCTTCCCGCGCGGGAGACCGGCGGCAGCTACCACCCGATCACGCTGGTACAGCGGGAGGTGGAGGCGGTATTCACCGCCATGGGCTTTGTGGTGGAGGATTACGCCGAGGTGGTGGACGACTACCACTGCTTTGAGGCGCTCAATGTCCCGAAGCATCACCCGGCTAGGGATATGCAGGACACCTACTATCTCGAAAACGGACAGCTGCTCAAAACCCAAACCTCTGCGGCGCAGAATTACATCATGCGGAAATACGGCGCGCCGCTGCGGGCGATTTTCCCCGGCCGCTGTTTTCGGAACGAATCGACCGACGCCTGCCATGAGGACACCTTTTTCCAGGTGGAGGGCATCATGATCGACCGCGATATTTCGATCTCCAATTTGATCTACTTTATGAAAACCATGCTGTCCGAGGTGTTCGGTCAGCAGATCAATTTGCGGCTTCGTCCCGGCTTCTTCCCCTTTGTGGAACCGGGCTTCGAGCTGGATATCAGCTGTCTGATCTGCGGCGGCGAGGGCTGTCCCTCCTGCAAAAATTCCGGCTGGCTGGAGTTATGTCCCTGCGGCATGATCCACCCGAATGTGCTGGCGGCAGGCGGCATCGACTCGGAAGAGTACACCGGCTTTGCGTTCGGGCTGGGACTGACCCGCCTTGCCATGATGAAGTACGGGATCAAGGATATCCGCGATCTCAACAGCGGCAATCTGACCGCGCTGTCACAGTTCAACGCGGAATAAGGGAGGGAACATCATGCTGATTTCAACCAACTGGATTCGTGATTTTGTCGATCTGGACGGACTGGACCTCGATGCGCTGATCCACCGTTTCACCCTCTCCACCGCCGAGGTGGAGGAGGTTTATCACAAGGGCGATGATCTCAAAGACGTGGTGGCAGGCAAGATTCTGTCGGTCGAAAACCACCCCGACTCGAAAAAGCTCCACCTGCTGAAGGTGGATACCGGCGACCAAACGGTCGATTGCGTCTGCGGCGCGCCGAATGTACGCGAGGGCATGATCGTCCCCTTTGTCAAGGCGGGCGGCATGGTTGGCGGACAGACCATCGGAGTGGCAAAGCTTGCGGGCTATCCGTCCTGCGGGATGTGCTGCTCGGCGGCAGAGCTGGGGATCAGCGACGACCACAGCGGCTTAATGGAGCTTCCGGCGGACACACCGGTCGGCGCCGACCTCACCACCCTTTACCCGATCCGCGACGTGGTATTTGAAGTGGACAACAAATCTCTCACCAATCGTCCCGACCTCTGGGGGCATTACGGGATCGCCAGAGAGTTTGCAGCACTCACCGGACGCGCCCTCAAGCCCGCTCCCGCCGAGGAACTGGGGCAGTATGATGCGCTGCCTGAAATCCCCATTTCGGTGGAGGACGATCTCTGCTACCGGTACACCGGTCTGCGGGTGGACAAAGTGACAGTGAAACAAAGCCCCATCTGGATGCAGATCCGGCTTTACTACTGCGGCTCACGCGCCATCAATCTGCTTGCCGATCTGACC
>CANQKG010000119.1 GCA_947624425.1 uncultured Clostridia bacterium
GGAGATGGTGTCGCTCTGCGGCGATACCGCCGCCGACTGCGAGGCATTGCTCGGCGGTGAGGTGACCGGCTATCACGCCGTTCAGCGGGTGCGCCGTATGCTGCAGCGGCAGCGTGATTTTCTGGAGAAAAGCTTTCAATAAAGGAGCCGCGTTCTATGGCATTTGAGGGGCTTTCGGATAAGCTCGCCGCCGCCTTCAAGCGGCTGCGGAACAAGGGAAAACTGAATGAAGCCGATGTGAAGGAAGCCATGCGGGAGGTACGGCTGGCGCTTTTGGAGGCGGACGTCAACTACAAGGTGGTCAAGGACTTCGTCGGCAAGGTGAGCGAACGCGCCGTCGGCGAGGCGGTCTTCCAAAGTCTCACGCCGGCGCAGCAGGTCATCAAGATCGTCAATGAGGAGCTTTGCACTCTGATGGGCGGCGCGCCGGAGGAAATGCGGCTGCCGAATAACCGCACCGGCATTGTGATGCTCTGCGGGCTTCAGGGCAGCGGTAAAACCACCCACGCGGCAAAGCTTGCGAAATATTATCTCAAGCAGGGCAAGCGCCCCATGCTGGTCGCCTGCGATATCTACCGCCCCGCGGCGATCCGCCAGCTGGAGGTGGTGGGCGAACAGGCGGGCGTCAAGGTGTTTGCCGAGGGTCAGATCGACCCGGTGCAGATCGCCCGGGACGCGGTCGAGCATGCCAAATTGCATGGAAACGACCTTGTGATCCTCGATACCGCCGGACGGCTTCATGTGGACGAGGAGCTGATGGCGGAGCTGATCCGGATCAAGGAGGCGGTCACCCCAGATGAGATATTGCTGGTGGTGGACGCCATGACGGGTCAGGACGCGGTGAACGTGGCAGGCTCATTCCACGAGGCGGTCGGGATTAACGGAGTGATCCTCACCAAATTGGACGGCGATACCCGCGGCGGCGCGGCGTTATCGGTCCGCGCGGTGACCGGCGCGCCGGTCAAGTTTGTCGGTACCGGCGAAAAGCTGGACGAACTGGAGCTTTTTTACCCCGACCGTATGGCGTCGCGGATCCTCGGCATGGGGGACGTTCTCACCCTGATCGAGAAGGCGCAGGTGCAGGTGGACGAGGCGGAGGCGGAAAAGCTTGCCAAAAAGCTCAAAGAAAACCGCTTTGACCTCAACGACCTTTACGACCAGATGCTCCAGATTCGGAAGATGGGGCCGCTCAAACAGCTGGCGTCGATGCTCCCGGGCGTCGGGAACCAGCTCAAAGACGTGGAGGTCGACGACCGGCAGCTGGATCGGATCGGCGCGATCATCCTCTCGATGACGCCTGCCGAGCGGGAGGAGCCGAAGATCATCAATCCCTCCCGGAAGCGGCGGATCGCCGCCGGCTGCGGCATGAAGGTGGAGGACGTCAACCGCCTGCTCCGCCAGTTCGAGCAGATGCAGAAGATGATGAAGCAGATGCGCTCGGGCGGCAAAAAGGGAAAACGGCGGCGGCTCCCGCCCATCCCCGGACAGACGCCCGGTATGCCGTTTTAACGCAGGTTTTCTCCGCGCCGATGCGCGGCGGGAATAAATGTAAGAAAAACAGATCACAAATCAGGAGGTACAGTTATGGCTGTCAAAATCAGACTGCGCCGTATGGGCGCGAAGAAAGCACCGTTTTATCGGATCGTGGTGGCGGATTCCCGTTATCCGCGGGACGGCAGATTCATTGAGGAGATCGGGTATTACGATCCTACCAAAACGCCGTCTGTGGTGAAGGTGGATGTGGAAAAGGCGAAGTCCTGGATCGCAAACGGCGCTCAGCCGACCGACACCGTGAAAAAGCTGCTGAAAAATAACGGCGCGTTCTAGCCGTTCGGAGGATCGCCATGGAGGAACTGTTGATTACCATTGCAAAGGGTCTTGTGGAAGATCCCGACGCGGTCAAAGTGACCGTGGACGAACCGAACGAGGAAGGCGTTGTGGTCTGCCATTTGAGCGTGGCGCCCGACGATATGGGCCGCGTGATCGGCAAGCAGGGCAGGATCGCCAAGGCGATACGCTCGGTCATGCGGGCAGGCGCCGGCTGGGTGAACCAGAAGGTCTCGGTCGAGATCGACTGATTTGGTACGCACTGATAGCAGGTGCGGATCGCAAACTGTTTTGCACGGAACCAAATGCGGTGCGGTGATAAAGCCTTATTGACAATCTCTTTAGTGGTGCGTGATTTTTGGTACGCACTTGTGGCTTAGTGCGGGTATCGGACTTGTTTGCCCGGAACCTAAGCGCTGTGCTTTTGAATCCCACCACCATGCTGCCGCATGGTCCCCCTCCCTTTGACAAGGGAGGTCTTGACAAAGGCGGCAGCTTAGTGATTTGAAATGGGATAAGTGAAAATAAAGGAAGCCTTCCATTAGCCTACTTGTCAAAATTTTTGGTAATGCAAATTTGGTCGCCAGTGCCTCCCTTGTGAAAGGGAGGGGGACCGCGCTTGGCGCGGTGGAGGGATTCTTGCGGTTCAAGGCACGGTAGACCTTGTTATCACACAGTATCAAAAGAACACTGGCATTAGGCTTATTGTGTTGCACGGTGCTTTGTTCCGATTTTACACCATGCCGCATACAGGCACGCTTCCGGTTTTCACCGAGCTTTCAGCAACCGAATGTTTTTCTAAAGGGAGCCAAGAGGGGAAAATCTTTTTCTGAAAAAGACTTTCCCCTCTTGTGGTTGTTGCCACGCTTTCTGTTTTCACAAAAAGAAAGCGTCTGCCGTGAGAATGTGGTTATCACCGAGCAAAGGAAATTCCAAACCAAAAAACCGCTTTTATCCCTCAATGGGGTATCCGCACCCTGTAAGGGGAGGAGAAAGGACATGAAAAAACCGTTTCTGGAAATCGGACAGCTTACCGCGCCCCACGGGATCGCGGGAGAGGTGCGGCTGCAATACTGGTGCGACGGCATCGAGGTGCTGGCCGGAATCGACACCCTTTATTTTGACGAGGAAGGGCGGCGCCCGGTACAGCTTTTGTCGGTGCGCCCGCATAAAAATGTCGCGGTGGCGGCTCTTGCGGGGGTGAACGACCGGAACGCCGCCGAGCGCCTGCGCGGGAAAATCCTCTATGCAAAGCGGGAGGACGTCCCGCTGCCGGAGGGGAGCTATTTTATCGCCGATTTGATCGGGCTGCGGATATTCGACGCCGGTACCGGCAGCTGCTACGGCGTTCTTTCGGAGGTGCTGCAGCCGGGCGGAAACGATGTGTATCTGGTCAAGGACGGGGAGAAAGAGCGGCTGGTGCCGGTTATTCCCGGCGTGATCGGGGAGATCGACTGGGCGGAAAACCGGATGGAGATCCGTCCGCCGGAGGGACTGTTCGATGAGGATTGACATTGCGACCCTTTTTCCCGCGATGTGTGAAGCGGTACTGAGTGAAAGCATTGTCGGCAGGGCGCGGCGCGCCGGACAGGTGGAGATTTACTGCCACGACATCCGCGACTATACCACCGACCGCCACCGGCGGGTGGACGACACGCCCTACGGCGGCGGGATGGGGATGCTGATGCAGGCCGACCCGATCTACCGCTGCTATGAGGCGGTGCGGGAGATGTCGCCCGAGCCTCCCCGCGTGATCTACCTCTCGCCGCAGGGAAAGCCGCTCACCCAGGCGGACGCCGTCCGCCTGTCGGGCGAAAAGCGGCTGTTTTTGCTCTGCGGGCATTACGAGGGCGTGGACGAACGGGTACTCGAGGAGATCGTGGACGAGGAGATCTCGATCGGCGACTATGTGCTGACCGGCGGCGAGCTTCCCGCCTTGGTGCTGACCGATGCGGTGGTGCGGCTGTGCGACGGCGTACTTTCGGACGAGGTCTGCTTCGAGGAGGAAAGCCACTTTTCGGGGCTGCTGGAGTACCCGCAGTACACCCGTCCGGCTGTCTGGCACGGACGGGAGGTGCCGCCGGTGCTTTTGTCGGGACATCATGCCAATATCGCGGCATGGCGGCAGGAACAAAGCCTTTCCCGCACCAAAGAAAAGCGTCCCGATCTGCTGGAGGATGAAAACGCCGAGGATAACTGATTGTATAGTTTCACCAATAAGTCAAAAATTTTCATGGCAATCTGCACAATATTTCGGACTTTCCGGCGGCTTTGGTGCAGATATTTGCAGAAAATTCACAAAACTGCAAAAACTGTCGCCGAATTTGATTGACGAGTTTCGGCAGTATGATATAATGAGACTGTAAATTACCTCACAAGTCATTTGAATTAGGGGAGTAGGATCATGTTTGTACAAGAAGTTGTAGTGAAGAATCAAGTAGGGTTACATGCGCGACCGGCAACTTTCTTTATCCAGAAGGCGAATGAGTTTAAGTCCTCGATCTGGGTCGAGAAGGAGGACCGCAGAGTGAACGCCAAAAGCCTGCTCGGCGTGCTGTCGCTCGGCATTGTGGGCGGCGTGTCCATTCGGATCATCGCGGACGGCCCGGACGAGAAGGACGCCGTGGAAGGGCTGATTAAAATGGTGGAGTCCGGCTTCACCGAATAAGCGCGGTTATTGCGGCAAACCAAAACGCCCGCTCTCATCCGAGAGCGGGCGTTTTTTGGTTCGCGCTGATAGCGGGCGGTAATAGCGGGCTTTCCGCCTGATCCCAAGCGCGGTGCGGCGATAAAGCGGTATTGACAATCACTTTAGCGAAATATGCTTTTTGGTTCGCTAAAAGCGAAATAAGGCGTTTGGAATCCCACCACCATGCTGACGCATGGTCCCCCTCCCTTTGACAAGGGAGGTTTTGACAAAGACGGCAGCTTTGTGAGGAATTTCATAAAGGCGGTTTTGACAACAGATATTCACTTTGGGGGTTAAAGCAGAAAAAGGAAGGCTTTTGTCAGCCTTCCTTTTTCCATATTTCCGGTAAAACTCATTTGGTCGCCAGAGCCTCCCTTGTCA
>CANQKG010000120.1 GCA_947624425.1 uncultured Clostridia bacterium
AAGGGGTAGAGGCACGGCGGGGAATCGAATATTAGAAAGCGGTGACCCTGTGTGAATTATCGGCAGGAAGCGGCGGTAAAGCTGCGCCCGCGTTGGGGCGCGGCGTTCGTTTCGTTTTTTCTGTTTGCTGCGGCGTGGCTTTTGCCCGTTTTGCTGGAGTGGGGGATCGGGGCGCTTTGCGCCGTTCCCGCCGCGGGTGTTTCCCGCACCGTCCTCACAACAGCAGGGCTGTTTTTCTCGCTTTTTTTGGCAGGGCCGCTCTCCCTCGGCAGGGCGGCGTGGTACCGCGCACTGGCGCTGGGCGCTAAAGCGTCGGGACGGCTGCTCTTTTCGGGCTTTTGCGGCTGGCGGTTTTGGCAGGCGGTGGCACTGCGGCTGATTTTGCGGATCAAAAGCGCGCTCTGGTCGGCTGTGTTTTCTGTTCCCGCGCTGTTTTTGGCAGGCGTATCGGTCTGGCTCCGGACGGTATATCTGTCGCAGGATCTGCCGCTTTTTCTTGCCCTCTTGTGTATTTCGGCAGGACTTGGTATAATAGGACAGATCGCCTGCGGCATTTTCCTTTTGCGGTATGCCGCGGCGGAGTTTTACCTGATCGACCCGTCTGCGCCCTGCGGTGTGCGGGAGGCGGTCGGGCGGTCGGTGAAGCTGATGAAGGGGAAACGGTTTGCGCTGACAAAGCTGCTGCTTTCGCTCTTTCCGTGGTGGCTTACCTGTCTGGCGCTTTCTCCGGCACTGTTTATCTTCCCGTATTTTTGGGAAACGCGATCGCTTTTTCTGCTGGAGCAGATGAGGCGGGAGCGGTTGACAGAAAGGATGGACGAACTTGAAAAGGCAATATAAGCGGGTGGTGGTGAAGGTCGGCACCTCCACGCTGGCGCACAGCACCGGAAGGCTGAATATCCGCAGGGTGGGACGGCTGGTCGAAACGCTGTCCGATCTGCAGAACGAGGGCTACGAGATTGTGCTGGTGTCCTCGGGCGCCATCGGGATCGGCGCCGGAAAGCTGGGCTTTCGGGAGCGGCCGACCGATATTCCCACACGGCAGGCGTGCGCCGCGGTGGGACAGTGCGAGCTGATGTATACTTACGACCGGCTGTTCGGGCAATATAACCATACGGTGGCGCAGGTGCTGATGACCCGCCACACGGTAGAGGAGCCGCAAAGCCGCGAGAACGCGATCAATGCGTTTTCGTCCCTTCTCTCGCTCGGTGTGATTCCGGTCATCAACGAGAATGATACCGTCGCAATCGAGGAAGTGGAGTTCGGCGATAACGACACCCTTTCCGCCATCGTGGCGGAGCTTGTGGAGGCGGATCTGCTGATTCTGCTGACCGATATTGACGGGCTGTACGATAAGGACCCCCATGAGGCGGAGGACGCGAAGCTGATACCGGTGGTGAAGTGGATCACCGATGAGATCCGTATGCTGGCAGGGCGCGCAAAGTCCAAAATGGGAACCGGCGGCATGGTCACCAAGGTGCAGGCGGCGGAGCGGGCGACCGCGCTGGGCATTCCCACCGTGATCGCAAACGGCAGAGAGCCGGAGATCCTTTATGACGTGCTGGCCGGAAAGTCAATCGGCACCGTGTTTCTGCCGGGGGAGGAATAAGGATGGATTTACAGGAGCTGGGGTGTAAAGTAAAGGACGCCGCCGCTATAATGGCGGCGACCGGTACGGCGGAGAAAAACCACGCGCTGGGTCGCATCGCGCAGGAGCTGAGAAACCGGCAGACGGAAATTC
This sequence comes from uncultured Clostridia bacterium, assembly GCA_947624425.1. Classification (GTDB taxonomy): domain Bacteria; phylum Bacillota; class Clostridia; order Oscillospirales; family Ruminococcaceae; genus CANQKG01. Next base: position 1,742 of record CANQKG010000120.1, read on the forward strand.
TAGCGGCAAACCGGAAAGATGTGAAAAAAGCGGAAGAAAACGGCGTTGATTTACCGATGATCGACCGCCTGCTGCTCAATGAAAAGCGGGTTTTATCTATGGCACAGGCGGTGGAAAAGCTCATCGGGCTTCCCGATCCGGTTGGGCGGGTGATCGAGGGTCGCCGGCTCGAAAACGGCTTGCAGATCACCAAGGTACGGGTGCCGCTGGGTGCGATCGGGATCATTTTTGAGTCCCGTCCCAATGTGACGGTGGACGCCGCCACACTCTGCCTGAAAGCGGGGAACGCCGTGTTGCTGCGGGGCGGGAAGGAAGCGCTCGAAAGCAATCGGGCTTTAAGTATCGTGATGAGAGACGCGCTGACCGAGTGCGGACTGCCTGCCGATGCGGTGGGACTTGTGACCGATACCGATCATGAAACGGCGGCGCAGATGATGCGCATGAACGGCGTGCTTGATGTGCTGATCCCGCGCGGCGGCGGACGGCTGATCCGCACCGTGGTGGAAACTGCCACGGTACCGGTGATCGAAACCGGCACCGGCAACTGTCATGTGTATGTGGATAAGGCGGCTGACCTTGCCATGGCGGTGCGGATCATCGACAATGCCAAAACAAGCCGCCCGTCGGTCTGCAATGCGGCGGAAACACTGCTGGTGCACCGTGCGGTGGCAAAGGAGTTTCTGCCGATGGCGGCAGAGGCATTGCGGGCGCATCGGGTGGAGCTGCGGGGCTGTCCCGTTACCTGCTCGATCCTGCCCGAGGCAAAGCCGGCGACCGAGGCGGATTGGGAAACGGAATTTCTCGATTACATTCTGGCGGTGCGGGTGGTCGATTCGCTTGATGAGGCAATCGCGCATATCCGCCGCTATTCCAGCGGCCATTCCGAGGCGATCGTCACCGGCGACCTTGCCGCGGCGGAGCGGTTCAAACGGGAGATCGACGCTGCCGCCGTCTATGTCAACGCCTCCACCCGCTTTACCGACGGCGGAGAGTTCGGGCTGGGCGCGGAAATCGGTATCTCCACCCAGAAACTTCACGCCAGAGGACCTATGGGCTTGGAGGAGCTTACTTCGTATCAGTATATTGTGGAAGGAAACGGGCAGATTCGATGAAAGAGAAAAACGGGAAAAAGGGACGCGGCGTAGCATGGTTCGGTCTGGTGGTCATGGCGTTTGCACTGGTAGGGCTTTTCGCCGTGGGATATGGCGGCGTGCGGCTGACTGCCTCTTTGCTGTCGAACGATAAGCTGAAAGGGGAGCTGGAGGACTTTCTTGCGCCGGTGGTGATCCTCGATCCGCCCGCGTTCGATTCGCCCGATCAGCTTGACGAGCGGATCGTGCGGACGGCGGCGATCTGGCATCTGGTGCGGACGGAGGACTTATCCCGTTATCAGATGGACAGCTATGGATTTTTTGCGGTGCCTGCCACCGATATTGAGCGGCACGCCGTACAGCTGTTCGGGGAGGTTCCTGCCCTGCAGCACGACTCGATCCAAACCTATACCGGCGACCTGTTTTCCTATTCGGAGGAAGCGGGCTGCTATATCGTGCCGAGTGAGCCGCAGATCATTCCCTACATACCGGAGATTGACGAAATCACTCGCAGCGGCGATACCTATACCCTGCGGGTCGGGTATATTCCCTATGCGGCGCAGTGGAGCAGCGGCAGCCGCCGCACCGAGATCAGCCCCGATAAGTATCTGACCGCCGTGGTCGTCCGTCAGGAGGACGGCAGCTTCCGGCTTTCGTCTTTGAGCAATACCGAACGAGTGGAGGATAATACCTCTTCCGCACAAACGGTCAGCCAGGCGTCCTCCGTCACATCGTCCGACGCCTCCGGCGTTCTGGCTTAAAACGAGCGTGGCGAAAACCGCCACGCTTTTGAGAAACAAACTGGATTACGCTGAAGCTATCGTCTTTGTCAAAACCTCCCTTGTCAAAGGGAGGGGGACCGCGCTTTAGCGCGGTGGAGGGATTCAATACCGCTTTTTCCTCTTGCGGTTCTAGGTTTTGCTTTTTCGACAGACTGAAAATGGAAAGGCGCAGCCTAAAAAGGCTGCGCCTTGCTATTTTGTACGGTTTTAGCATTATGCCTTCCACACGGCTTTGAGAATAGCGGCGGGCTTCGGCGGCGTTCCGTAGAGCAGCACGCCGACCCGATATATCTTGGCGGAAAGAATGCCGATCCCCACTGTCGAGCCGATCAGTATCGCAATGGAAACGGCGATCTCATACCATGGCACCGTGCTCATGCAGATGCGGGTGAACATCGCCATCGGCGAGGTGAAGGGGATATAAGAGCATACTTTGATGAGGATAGAGTCGGTATTGCCGCTGGTCATGGAGAATACGACTACCATAAAAGCGATGATGAACAGGAAGGTGATCGGCATCACCGAAGTGTTGATATCCTCCAGCTTGGACGCGGTCGAGCCGATTGCTCCGTATAAAAAGGCGTAGATCAAAAAGCCGAGGACAAAGAAAATAAGCAGGAAGATAAACAGGGGCAGCGGGATATTGAAGATAGATGCGATGATCTCATTGTCACCCCATGCCGACCGGTTGATCCGGTAGAACAACACCGCCGAGCCGAACACCGTCGTGAGCTGGATCAGTCCTGCGATGCAGGAGGCAAGCACCTTCCCGAACATCATGGCGGTCGGATTAGCGCTGGTGATCAGCAGTTCCATGGCACGGGAGCTTTTTTCGGTCGCGACATTGGTGGCGACCATCTGCCCGTAGAGGAGGATCACCATATAAAGCGCAAAGATCATGATGTAAGTATAAAAGAAGTTTTTCATCTGATCCTTGCCGAGCGCTTCGGTACGGCTTTCGACCTGCACCGACAAAATCTCGCCTGCCTGCTCGGGGGTCATACCGCTTGCGATCATGGCAGTCGTCCGGTAGACCTCCTGCAGCACCGTATCGGCAACCGTGCAGTTTGTGTCGTACATCGACAGGTTGTTGACATAATAGGTGTAGGAGGCGGCGGCGTCCATCACAAAAGCGCACTCTGCTTCGCCCGAAACGATCTGTGCCTTTGCGTCTTCCGCTCCGCCGGCGGCGATTTTCACATCATAGTCGGGAAACGCGGCGGCAAAGGAGCCTTGCACCAGGGCGGCAAGCTCCTCGTCCTCGGCGCAGACCAGCA
>CANQKG010000121.1 GCA_947624425.1 uncultured Clostridia bacterium
GCCGGAGGTGTGGTCACCTCGATCTTGGTGATACTCTTGGGGATAACCGTGACCGACAGTCTTGCCTCATGACCTTGGTAGGTGAAGACTACTTCTTTTTCTCCCGGAGTGCCGAAGTCGTAGGCAGTCTCCCAACCCTCGGTCAACACATCGGTCGTGCCGTTGTCATAGGAGACGGTGATCTCCATCCCCTGCGGATCGAACGCGGTTCCCTCGATATACTCGGTCTTAGCCGGAGGTGTGGTCACCTCGATCTTGGTGATACTCTTGGGGATAACCGTGACCGACAGTCTTGCCTCATGACCTTGATAGGTGAAGACCACTTCTTTTTCTCCCGGAGTGCCGAAGTCGTAGGCAGTCTCCCAACCCTCGGTCAGAACATCGGTCGTACCGTTGTCATAGGAGACGGTGATCTCCATCCCCTGAGGATCAAATGCAGTCCCCTCGATATACTCGGTCTTAGTGGGAGGTGTGGTCACCTCGATCTTGGTGATACTCTTGGGGATAACCGTCACGTCAAATGTGGCGGTAAATCCGCCGTAGGTCACGGTGACCGTTTGTACGCCCACCTTTGTGATATCAAAGACGCCGGTGACCATGTACGGCTCCAGATCGATCTCTTCCGAGGTATTGTCGTTATAGTAAAGCCGCAGCTTGCCGCCGCTTAAATCCAGCGTCTCCTTGCCCTCCAGATACTCGGTTTTTTCCGGGGGAGAGGCAATCTCGATACCGGAAAGCGCGCGTGCTATCGGTTTTGCCGGGAGGTTTACGATTTCGCTCCAGGATTGCCCGGCCGCCTTGCCTTTTTCCGCTTCGTTGAACCGGACAACGGCGGTTTGCTCCGTGTCCGCCGGTTCGTAGGTGAAGGTTACCCGTATGCTGCCGTTTTGCAGCTCCTCCGGATGGGCAAAGGCGATCTTCACTCGTCCTGTTTCGCTGTCATTGCGGAAGGAGTGGTAGGGCATGGAAGCGGTGAGGGAGGAGAAGGTGAGCAGCTGCGGATCGTATGTGATTTCCGTCAGTCCGTTGGTCGTGCCGTCCACCGGCAGATCAAACGAAACGGTTTTCGCTTCCTTGTCCACCGCTGCCGTGCCGTTTTCGGCGGCGTTCTCGGCATGGGCAACGGCCTGCCCTGCGGGCTGTGACATATCGGAATAGGCAGAGTAATTATACTGATACAAAACGCCGACCTGCCGCACATCGTCGTCAAATGCGCGCGTCATCACAACGGAATGTGTGGCGGGGTCGATCACCTGCACCTTGGCGGCGCCGATCCCGATTTTGCTGACAAGCACCAGCTTGCCGGACGCGCTGTCATAAATCATGGAGGAGGTGGCGTCGGGCTGCATTTGGCTCACGCCGGGCAGGCTTACGCCGTCCACATGCCCGATTTTCTTTGTATAGGTCAGTTCCGTGCTCAGATATTCCTTTGTGAGAGCATACCAGCGGGGTGCAGCATAGCAGGCAAGCTCATAAAGGTCGCCGCCTTCATTCATCACATAGTAGACGTCCGCCGGGTATGTTTTATCTGCATTAGCGGGATCCTTTAGACCCGTACTGCTGAGGTCGGCAAAATCATCCACGAGACCTTTGTAGGCAATGGCACCCATTGTTCCTACATTCGCATAACCCGTGTGCATACTCACCGATACTGTTTCAAAGCCTTTCTGCGGGCCGCCCAGCCTTGCGCCGAGCAGCAGCGTCAGACCGCTTTTCTCCACGCTCAGGTAGCCGAAATCCGTATAAGCTCCCGTGGTCCTGCCGGGCGCTGCGTCGGCGTGCAGGTGGCTTGCATCGATCGAGGCTTCCAACGAGACCGCAGTAAAGTCGGCGGGATTTACCCGGTACCCCCAGGTTCCGTTGAACAGATAGAGCGAGTCTCCGGTATGGTTCAGTGTGCCGACGGTGTAGGCGTTTGCAAAGGCAAGACGCTTGCGCTCGTTGGGCCGGGCGGTGCTGAAATTCTCCCAGTAATAGGCGCCGTTGCCCTCGCAGAACACGGCGGTGACGTCGATATCCGGCGCGGGCTTTACCTCGATCTCGCATGACGCGGCGAGAGGCTCGCCGTCCGTTTCAAGGGTCGCGGTAACCGTCGCTTTTCCTTCCTCGGTCGCAGTGACCAGTCCGTTCCCGTCGACCGTCGCGGCGCCGTCCGCCTGCCACTTCACCGATGTGGCCGTGCTCTGCGCGTTCCACGGGGAAACGGCGGCGGTGAGCTGCAGCGTGTCGCCCGCGACCAGCTCGTCCTTCACTCCGAGGAGCCGAAGCGCGGCGGGCGCGGCGGCTTCGCCGTCCTTCACGAGATCGAGCTCCGGCATGGCGGCGAGGTTGATAACCCCGCGCACCGCTTCGTAAAACCGCGACAGGTTGTCGTTAAACCCCGAAGCGGATTTACTCGCTACGCTGGTCCCCTTTGCAAAGTCGATCGAGTAGATCTCGTACAGATAGTTTTTGGTGCTCGACCGTTCGAGGTTCTCGGCGCAGGCGGCGTAAAGAGCCGTGCGGGCGGGATCCTTCCAGGTCAGGCTGATATAGCGCATGGTCGAAAGCTCTTTGTGGCCGATGGCGCAGGTGTCGGCGGCCGTCTTGTCGGCGTTCCCGTCGATCTTCCACCGGACAAGCGTGCTCTTCTTTGCCGATTCGTCATAGTGGGTGGCAAAGGCCTCCCCCTCGTTGATGAAGGGACGGCCGTACAGGGCGGCGGGCTGCCCGTCCACCGTGATATGCGGCATTTGCTTTATGTCGCCGCACATCGGATCGATCTGCCAGAGCGTGTCGGAGCCGTCCGCGGCGTAGAGCTTTTTGTCGGTCGGGTTGAACGCGAGGTCGCGCACCGTTTTCACTCCGGACGCGGAGAGGTCGCAGATAAACCGCTTCGCGTTCACGTCGCTTATAGGCGCGACGCGGAGACTGCCGTCCTCAAACGCCTGCCAGAGGTACCCGTCCGCCGCGTCCGCTCCGGCGAGGAGCGCCGACGCGGCGGCGCTGGAGAAAATAGACCCGTAAGCGTATTTGCCGTCGTTCAGGTAGAAACGGCTGGGGCTGACGGCGATCCAGTCGCCGCGGCCTATCTGCGCGCCGCCGTTGGAGCTCGAGCGGACATTGGCGATCACCTTGTCGGAAATATCCTGCTTCGCCCCGTAGGTGAAGCGGTACATACTCCGGTTGCCGGCGTAGTCGCCGACGACGATATTGTAGGTGCTGCCCTCCTGAAGCGAGGAAGCGTTAAACTCCGTCAGCAATTCCGGCGTCGCATCGGCCCCGTCCGGAATGCGCTTTTCATAAGAATAGGTGCCGTTGCCGCTGTAAAGGCCGACAAAGGCGACGTTCTGATTATCCTTGGCGGTGACGCGGAGGGCTTTGCCGACCGGCTCCACCTTCTCGACCGTGGGGGCCTTGCCGTCGAGCGTGACGGTGGTGGTCAGATAAGCGCCCTCACCCAGCGCGTCCTCTTCGATCAGCTTCTTGATCCGGTCGGCGTTGATGGTCTTGCCGGGCGTTTCCTCGTAATATTCCGGCAGTGCGACGACGCCGAGTTCTATTTTGTCGCCTTCCTTGACGCCGGAGTTTTGCAGCATCTTTTTCAGCGTAACGCGAACGGGCAAACTGACCGAAGCATAACTCCAGCCGCCGTTCTGCTCACCCGCAGGATGGGGGAACGCGCAGGTTTGGTGGACATAAACGGCGTCGAGATGCTTGACATGGCGTGTGCCGTCCTCATCCCTTGTCATAACGGCAAAGCATAAAGCGCCCGCCGGCCGGATTAGGGTAAGCTGAACGCTGTGTATCGTGTCGTTCGGGTTCATGGCAAGCTTGTCAAGCGGTACAAGGCCGTTGCTCTGATAGGGGTTGACGGCCTGCTTGAGCAGCTTGCCGCTTTCGTCCCAGTAGGTCATGTAGTTGATTTGATAAACGTTCTGGGGATTTTGGGTATAGGGAACCCGGTTGTTGGAACCGTTGGAGCTTTCAAGAAAGCTGTTGCGGTCGAACATCGAAGGATCGGACCAGTTGCCGCAGAAGCCGAGGATCGGAACGGTGTGGATGACGTCCGCTTCCGCTTCGCCCAAATCAACCGGAACGATCGAGGTAAAGCCCTCCAGATAAGCGCCGTTCGGATAGGACGCTTTTATGTCCTCCGTGACCTTGATGTCCACATCCACGGTAATGCTTCCGTTTGCCTTGACCTGAACGGCGGAGGTTTTCAGCCCGTTTAGGATCAGATACGCATCGTAGGTGTTTTTTTGGCCGTCCCGGTCTATGTCGGCAACGCTCAGGTCAAGACCGCTTCCGTCGTCCTTGCCCGAGAGGAAGTCCAGCAGCGCCTGCGCATCGGCGGCGTCGGTTTGATTGTCCCGGTTGATGTCGGCCTGAAGCTCGCTGTGGAACGCGATCTCCTCACCGCCGATGCGGTAGGTTGCCGTTCCTGTGAGCGCGCGGGTTTTGTCGGCAAGGTAGTCAATGCCGCCCTCCTGGACGATATCCTCGGTAAACAGGTCGGTTTTGAAGGTATAGCTTCTGTCCGTATCGCTCACGTTGCGCAGCGTGAAGGTATAGTGGAAGGTGTTGCTGCCGTTAGGACAGTCGCCCACCTCCGCCTTCACCCGGCCGCGGCTTTGCCCCGCAACCTCGATAAAGGATTTGGCCTCGGTCAGCCGTTTGGTGTTCAGCAGTCCCGCGCCTTGGCGGAGCAGGGAGTAATAGTTGCCCTCCGGGTCGAGCATCGGCTCTGCGGTGGACATCAAAAGTCCGCCGACGATCGTACCGCTGTGGAGATTTTCGTTTTGCAAAAGGGCGCGGTTCAAAAACGAGTCGCCGCCGAAAGCGCTTTGTTTTGCACACAGATACTGTGCGCCCACCGCCGCGGCGCCCGCCACGTCGGG
>CANQKG010000122.1 GCA_947624425.1 uncultured Clostridia bacterium
GGCGCTGCCATAGAGGTGCCGGACAGCCTGGTGTAGCCGGTTCGATCCTCTCCGTTCACCGAGTTTACCAGCGTTCCGTCGGCGGTAATCTCCGGCTGGAGCATCAGACTGCTGGGAATACCGTAGGCACTGCTTTTGTTGATGGTCGGGCGGGAGCCGTCCTTGCCGCTGCCGTCCGCCCATGCCACACCCATGAAGTCGGCATAAGAGGAGGGAGGCGTGCAAAGCGACATATTCACATCGTCGGCGTACAGCTTGTTCGGCCTGCCGTTTTTGTTTTCGCTCATCCAGGCGCCGTCGTTGCCGACCGCGCCGATAATCAAAACGCCCTGCTCGGAAAGCTCGTCAAACACACTGCCGAAAATGCTGTCGGCACAGGAAAATCCCACTTTGGCCGTGCCGAGGGAGAGGTTTAGCACATCCGCACCGAGTACAAGCGCGTCCTCGATCGCCATGGCGATCACTGCATCGGTGCAGATCACACTGCCGAAAACCTTCAGGTTTAAGATCTGCGCATCGGGAGCGGTGCCGACCATCGCGTCGGCGTCCTCGGCCTTGACAAAGGTTTTTTCGGCATTTTCGGCTTGCACGGGAACGTAGGCGTTTGCCGCCGCGATCCCCGAAACATGGGAGCCGTGGATCCCCGCGCCGCCGTTTTGGGTGAAGTGGCTGAAATCGGCGTAATTGTAGGCAAACGGGATCTTGTCGTTCAGGTAAAGCGTATCGGGATCCTGATGATTTTGCAGCACATGGAGACGCTTTGCATTCACGGCGTCCACGACGTCGCTTTTGGTCATAAAGTCAAGCTCGTTTTTGTATGCCGCAAGCTCGTCTTCGTCCACCGTGCCGTTGCGGTCGGTATCCGGCGCGGACTGTTTTAACGAGTAGTTGAGCGCGTCGGCGTCAAAGGACTGGTGTTCATCGTACACGCCCGAGTCGATGATCGCGATCCGGGAGCCGGCGCCGGTGTATGCGGTCAGCGCCTGCTCGACCGCGTCGGCCTTTTCGCCCGCGGTCTGTCCGTCTTCCAGAGGTTCGTATACGTTTTCGATCACGACCTCTTTGACGCCCTTGACCTTTTCGATCTCTTCGATCTGCGAATAGGTGACGTCGGCGGAGACAAGGTTTGCAATGAGGGTCAGGTTGGCAACCACATCAAGCTCCCCGCCGTCCAGAACCTTCTTCTCGATCCTGTCCACGACTTTTTCCTGCTCGCGGCAGAGCTTGTCCTGATAGTTCGCGGCAGCCTTGTCGTTCCCGATCGTTGCGATGGGATAGCCTTCGTCAATGGCGGATTCGTCCTCCATCACGATCGCCACCCGCACCGTATCATCCGGCGCGTACTCCGGTTCGGCCGTTTCGTCTTCCGGCTCAAACAGCTCCGGCAGACGCGGATCGATGTCGGCGTCCTCCTCGATCAGGTGCAGCCGGTCGCTTCCTGCCGCAGCGGCGATCACGGGTACGCTGCCGGTCAGCAGGAACGCCGTCAAAAGTATGGCTAAAACGGATCTCATCTGTTTCATATTCAATTCTCCCGCCGTTTGTTTGATTTGCAGAGCACGCCTTTCCCGAGGGCGATCCCCGGTCGGTATGACTTTGGCATTTCCTTGCCCGGCGGCGTTTCCGCAGTGGTTTTATTGTATCATCCTTTCTCCCGAAAATCAATAGGAAGATGAAAGCTTCACGCTCCGCCCGGCAAAAGAGCTTGTCCCGAAAAAAATACGCCCAAAGAACGGGCAAAAGCCTGTCCTTTGGGCGCGCTCGGTATTTTTGCTGTTTACTGCCGTCAATCGGCTTTTCCGTATTCGGGGAAAGGGGCAAGACTGCGGGCTAAAATCCCGTTCATGTGTGCGATCAAAATGCCGTAGTTTGTGTAGGGCACGCCCGATTCGGCAGCAAAGGAGCGGCGATAGCGCATCTCCCGCTCGTTTAACATACAGCCGCCGCAGTGGATCACCAGCTTGTAGGGGGTTAAATCCTCCGGGAATCCGCCGCCCGAGGTGAAAGCGTACCGAAATTCCTTTCCGGTGTGCGCCGCGATCCAGCGCGGGAGCTTTACGGTGCCGATGTCCTCGCATTGGCGGTGATGGGTGCAGCCCTCCGAAATGAGGATCTCATCGCCGTTTTCCAGCCGATCCAGCGCATAGGCGCCCTGAACCGCCGCGTCCAGCACCCCCTTGAACCGCGCAAAGAGAATGGAAAAGGAGGTAAGGGGCAGATCGTCTGGTAACATTTCCTTTACCCGCCCGAACGCTTGACTGTCGGTGACGACCAGCCGGGGCGGCTGAGAAAGCCTTCTCAGCAGACCGGGCAGCTCGTTCGGCTGGGTCACGGCACAGGTGGCGTCGGCATCCAGAATATCCCGGATTGCCTGCACCTGCGGGAGGATCATTCTCCCTTTCGGCGCGGAGGAGTCGATCGGGGTGACCAGCACCACCAGATCGCCCTGTGTCAGCAGATCGCCTAAGATCGCCTTTTCTGCCGGCTGCTTTACAAGCGCCGCCAGCTTTTCTTTCAGCGCCGTGATGTTTTCGCCGGTCAGCGCGCTGACCGCGATCTCGTTTTCCCGGAGCGTTTCGGGTCGCTGTAAGTCCGACTTATTATAAACGGTGAGATAGGGGATCTCCTTTTTCCGAAACAGAGCGATCAGCTCCCGATCGGCGGGAGAAAGCCCGATATTGCCGTCCACCACCAGCACGGCAACATCGGCGCGATGGAGGATCTGCCGGGCGCGGCGCACCCGCATTTCGCCCACCTCGCCGGTATCGTCGATCCCCGGTGTGTCGATGATGACCACCGGCCCCAGCGGAAGAAGCTCCATTGCCTTGGAAACGGGATCGGTGGTCGTACCCTTTACCTCGGACACGATGGAAAGAGGCTGACCGGTCACGGCGTTGACCACGCTGGATTTGCCGGCGTTTCGCATCCCGAAAAAGGCGATATGCAGCCGGTTTGCGGACGGCGCTTCATTGAGGTTTGCCATTTGATCCCCTCCTAGAACCGGAAGTCCCGCTCGCCCTGCTCGATCTTGCCGATATAATCGCGGGTCACCTCGCGCACCCTTTCTTTCGGGATATTCTGAAGCTCCCGCTCAATCATTTCCTCGCCGACCTTTTTGGTTTCGGGCGTTGCGTAGTCCTCCAAAAACTCTTTGAGGGTAATCAGTGCATTGGGGTGGCAGCAGTTTTGAATTTGCCCGCTTTTGCACAGGCTCATGAACCGGTCGCCGGTGCGCCCCTCCCGGTAGCAGGCGGTGCAGAAGGAGGGAATATGTCCGTTTTCCATCAGCCAGCGCACCACCTCGTCCAGCGTCCGCTGGTCGGATACATCAAACTGCTCGGTATCGGTGGGACGCACCTCCTCGGTGTACCCGCCCACCGAGGTGCGGGACGCGCCGGAGATTTGAGAAACGCCCAGCTTGATGACCTGCTCCCGCACCTTCTGGCTCTCGCGGGTGGAGATGATCATGCCGGTATAGGGGACGCTGATCCGGATCAGCGCACAGAGCTTGGCAAAGACGTCGTCACTGATGCCGTTGTCAAAGGTAGAGGGGTCGATATCGTCCGCCCGCTTCACCCGCGGCACGCTGATGGTGTGGGGACCGACCCCGTGTACCGCCTCCAGATGCTCGGCGTGCATCAAAAGACCGGCAAACTCATACCGGTACAGTTCCAGCCCGAACAGCACGCCCAGTCCCACATCGTCAATGCCGCCCTCCATGGCGCGGTCCATCGCCTCGGTGTGATAGGCATAGTTGTGCTTCGGCCCCGTGGGGTGGAGCCGTTCGTAGCTTTCCTTGTGGTAGGTTTCCTGGAACAGGATATAGGTGCCGATCCCCGCTTCCTTGAGCTTGCGGTAGTTTTCCACCGTGGTGGCGGCAATGTTGACATTCACCCGCCGGATCGCCCCGTTTTTATGCTTGATGGAATAGATGGTTTTGATGCTTTCCAGGATATACTCGATCGGGTTGTTGACCGGGTCTTCGCCCGCTTCGATCGCCAGCCGCTTATGCCCCATATCCTGCAGGGCAATGACCTCCTGCCGAATTTCCTCCTGGGTCAGCTTCCGGCGGGGGATATGACCGTTCTGGCGGTGATAGGGGCAGTACACGCAGCCGTTGACACAGTAATTCGACAGGTACAGCGGCGCGAACATCACGATCCGGTTGCCGTAAAACCGCTTTTTGATCTCGGCGGCAAGGGCGTATGCCTCCTCGATGATCTCTTGATCCTCGCAGGCAAGCAGCACCGACGCCTCCCGGTGGCTCAGCCCCTTATACTCCCGCGCCTTGTCCAAAATGGCGCGCAGCAGCGGTTTGTCGTCCTTGTGGGCGTCGGCATAGGCGAGGGTGTCGAGGATTTCCTCGTGGTTGATAAATTCCTCTGCTTTCATGGATTTTGGTTGATACATATTACACACAGCCTTTCTTTATTTAGTTTGTATTTCAGTCTGTCGAAAAAGCAATCCATAACGGAAGTATTTATAATCCGTCACGGAGGCGGACATGTGCCGCCGTAGTGACACCCTGAGAGAAAACCGGTGCAGGCGGCGTCAGAATTGGCACAAGCCAAGCCGGTTTTCGACGAAAAGGGGGAATCGGGGGCTTTGCCGCCGAAACGCGCCCTGTGGGCGAAACAGTGAGGCGGGAATGGCGCCGCGGCACCCGCAGGGCACAAGATCAATTTTGCGCGAGCGTCACCGCGAGCAAAAGCAAAATTGGGTACCGCAAGAGGAAAAAGCGGTTTTGAATCCCACCACCGCGCTAAAGCGCGGTCCCCCTCCCTTTGACAAGGGAGGTTTTGACAAAGACGACAGCTTTCTCGTAAACCCAGTTTTG
>CANQKG010000123.1 GCA_947624425.1 uncultured Clostridia bacterium
GCAGCCAGATCTGAACTTTGCGCTCTGCCTTTGGCAGCCAATGATAGACAGCAAGCTCCGGCGCGTTTTTGAGCTGAAATCCCATTTCCGGCATCCACTCGGTCAAGACCTGTATCCTTAAATTCAGCAGGTCGAAATAATCACAGATGGCGTTTTTGACGTCGCTCGTCTCAAAGATCGCATAGGTCGTTTCGGGGATCACGATGTTTTCCAGTCCCAGATCTTCCACAAAATCGACGCCGGTGACCGCTCTGTTATACAGGTTCTCTCTTTCCCAATCATCCAACAGATGGCAGTAATAATAGTCATACCCTTCCTCCGTGATGTTGGCGATCACGCAATGCGCATCCATATTTCGGGCCGCGCCCCGGAGGAACCACTGTTTTCCCCTTGTCGTTACAAAAAGCTGTTCTTCCTGACGCTCTCTTTCCTTGCCGTAGGGTACGCCGGAAAAATGCGCTTTGTATCCCGTCAAAATCATTTCCGGCTTCTTTTCAATCCTGTAATTCATAAGTTTACCGCCTTTCAAAGAAAATTTCAGTACAAGGCGGGAATAGGATTTCAGCATACTGCCGTTGCCTCGCGCCTGCGACGGCAAGATACCGTGGAAATTCCGAAATGCTTTTGCAAAGCTGTCCGGACTTTCATAGCCGTACTTGAGCGCAACGTCGATCACCTTTGCGTCGCTTGCGGCGAGCTCTGTCCCCGCAAGCGACAATCGGCGATTCCGGATATACTCGCCGATGGTAAAACCGCAAAGAATACTGAACACGCGCTGAAAGTGATAGCTTGATGAAAAGCTCTGCGCGGCGACCTTCTCGTAATCGATCGTTTCTGTCAGATTGTCTTCGATATAGTCGATTGCTTTTTGCAAACCGGCAATCCAGTCCATCCTCTCCCTCCTTGTCTGCCTGTATTTTACCAAAAGGCGATCTCACTTTCCCGATATTCCGTGCGGAACTTTATCGGGTGTACGAATAAAGCGGGGGCATAGATTGCTCCCCGCTCCCCAGTTTTGCAGGATGCGCACCTCTGAAAAGCCCGCTTTCCCTAGCACCTCCGTTTCATGCTCCGCGGTCAGCGAGGAGTATATGACGTCGAAGGTTTCATCGAACGAATACAGTTCCAAACGGCTTCTCGCCAAGCGGAAATTTATGGCATGAAATCCTTGATAAAAAACATCTCCAAAGGCTCTTTCGGCAGCAATAGCGCGCCGCATTCGGTATAACCGATTTTTCGATAAAAGAATTGCGCCCTCTCATTGGATTGCGTGGAAGTTAAAGCCTGCCGATACCCCGCTTTTGCCATTTCGTCTTCCCAAAATGAGACGAGCTTCGTCCCGTTTCCCTGCCCTCTATACGCATCCAGAATATACAGCATATTGATAAACGGAATATTGTCCCAAAATAATCCGAACCGCAGCCAGCCGAGGAAGGTATCCCCTTGATACAGAACGATAACCCTCTTTGCAGAGAGAATATGTTTCAGTTCGGACTCGGCAATATGTTTGTCATATTCCCTTATAACCGCAAAATCTTGCCTATCGGCATATCGAATCATTTTGTTTCTCCACTTCTTTGTTTGAACAGATACAATACAAGATCATCGTCATTCCGGCAATCGGCATACGGCTCGCAGATTTTATCCCGATACCAGACGCCGCTCCCGTCTGGAATGTACCCGCGTTTCACATACATTCGCTGGGCGCTTCCGTACCCGCTGTGCAGCCCCACGCCGAGGTATATCATGTCCGAATACGAAAACGCGATCTGTTCTGCAATATTCATGAGCTTGCCGCCGATCCCTCTGCGCCTGTATTTTTCCAGAACGGCGAAGTCAACGATTTCCGCATAGCCCCGATTGCCAAACGCGCCGCTTTTGGCGTCGGGATAGACGTTTACATATCCGGCAGCACTGCCGTTCCATGCGGCAATGAGTGCGATTGCTTTGCCCTCGGCTTGATGCATGAGCCGCATTTCGAATTTGTCGATTGTCGCATCCCAGCCCTGCGCAATTTCTTCCTCTGTCAGGATTTGGGCGTCGCTCTGCCGCAAATCTCGAATGACAATGCCGTTTTTATCATAATAGACCATGGCTTTACCTTCCGTCATCGGTTTTTCTTTTTCGGCTTTTGCGCGGGAAGTTCCTCAGCCATAGCCCGAAATAAATCGGTCAAAAAAGCTCTGTCGTCCACGTTATCGACGAGCAGCATTTCTTTTGCGCCTTCATACGGCAATGCAAAAGGGGCGTTTGGCATGAGCGCTCTTGCCGCTTTTGTCGGCTTTACAAGCAGTCGGTCGTCGTAGATTCCGCCGACGATCCTGCCGCCGACATACAAAATATATTCGCCCATCATCGCACGGGTCGAAACGCCGTCCAGCTCCGACAACTGCTCTAAAATAAATGCCAAATATCCCTTGCTCGACGCCATAGCAATTCCTCCCGTGTTTTTCTCTCCGTATCAACCGTATCATCTGCGCTCACAGCGCAGACTTGGGACAATTTTTCACACACTCCAAGCACAGAATACACTCCGTACCGTTTTTTCGCTTTCTGGAATTGTCCGTCACATCGACCTCCATCGGGCAAACCTGTTTGCATTTCCCGCAGGAGACGCACTTGGTATGATCGCATTGGATCCGAAGCAGCGCATAATAGCTCATCGGCTTCAAAAAGACGGTGACGGGGCATATGTATTTGCAAAACGCCCGATTATCCTGAAAAGCAAAAGCCAATGCAATGCCCACGACATAATAAATCAAGTTCCCTGCAAGAAACGACCAAAACATGATTTTCTCGATATTTCCGACATGGGCAAGAAAAAGCGCCGACACAAAGAGCAGGGAAGCGGCAAAGGTGATATAGCGGATCCACCCGATCCGCTTTCTCGGCATTTTTGCGGTCTTGTAAGGCAGGAAGTCCAGCACCATTGCCGTCCAGCAGGCGTATCCGCACCACCCCCTGCCAAAAAGCAGCGGACCGAAGATTTTTGCCGCCGCATAATGAATGGTTGCCGCCTCAAATACGCCGGTGAAGAGATAGTACCAGAAGCCTTCGATCTGCATATTCTCGTTACAAATCAGCCCCAAATAAAGCAGCATATAGGCGCCGACAAGAAGCTGTACGACTCTGCGGGCATATGGAACCTTTCTGATATAAAGAACCGTTCCCAAAGTAATCGCCAGACCGATATAGCTGAAATTGAAAAGATAAAACAGATTGTCTTTCGCAAGCCAAAGGGTGATGGCAATCGTTTCAAATAACAGAAGTAAGATGACCGGTAATGTGTATTTCTTCATTTTTTCACTCCGGATTTGGGCGGTCTGTGAACAGCCTGCACAGGCGGATCACGACGGCGAATAAGATTCCCGCGATGGGCCAGACGACCCATGTGATCTCCCAGGCGTTCGTCAAAAAGCTCCAGCCGAGGTAGACGGCGGTGGCAGTAAGCCAATAGACGGTGGAGACGGTTTCCCTGATGCGGGTCTTTCGCTGATCGCGCGGCGCATAGTCCCCCTCTTTGAGGAGCTTTTGCATACTCGCCCGGCGCACACCGGCAAGGGTGAAAAGGGCGGCGCCGATTCCCGCGAAAAACAGTGTGACCGTCAGCATGACCACCATGAAAAACTCCCTTCCCGTGACCAGCCCCACAAAAAGCGGGACAGGCGAAAGAATGCAGAGGCAGGCGGCGATGATATTGGTTTTCGCATACGCTGTTCGGTATGCTTTCTGTTTTTCCTTTACCATGCCGTCCACGCCGTACTCCGTTTCAAACGGTTCCTTGCCGATAAACGAGAAAGGGCTGTTTTTGAAACCGCAGGAGATAAAGAGCGCATTGGCGGCGGCAACAAACAGAAGCAGGGCGACCAGTCCCACGCCTGCGGCGAGATTTTCGGAGATCGGATACTCCGGCACTTCCGCCGCAGCGCCCAAAATAAGCAGCGGGATCACCGAGATGATGCACAAAAATGTGGCGGCGGCAATCCGCCTTGCCGCCCGGCGTCTCCATGCTAAAAATTCGTTTGCAAGGGCGAGAGATACACGCTTTACCGGCGCACGGTCGGTATCGCTTGTAAATTCCTCGTCCTCGATCTCGTCTTTGAGGAGATAGTCGGTCGTGACGCCAAATAGCTTACTCAACGCCAAAATCTTCTCCAGCTCCGGCACGGTCTGTGCGCCCTCCCATTTGGAGACCGCCTGCCTCGATACCTGGATTTTCTCCGCAAGCTCCTCCTGCGACCAGCCGTTCTTCTTCCTTAAATTGGTGATCTTGTCCGCTAAAATCATCTTTCGTTCCTCCGCATGGATTGATGTGCGGTCGTATCTGCCGACCGCCAAGAAAATCATAGCGTTTTTTGCGGTTGCGGTCTACCAAACGGCGGCTGGAAGTTTGTCAACCGGCGGTTGCGAATTCAGCAGACGCGGTTTTTCGGGTCGCCCGCGAGGAAGTCCGCGATATTTTGAATCACGACCGAAAGAAGGCGCGCCCGCGTTTCCTTTGCCGCCCACGCGATATGGGGCGTGAGAATGCAGTTTGGCGCACCGAGCAGCGGATTGTCGGGGGAAATCGGCTCGGTGGAAGCCACATCGGCGGCAAAGCCGCCGAGTTTCCCCGATTCCAGTGCGGCGCGCACCGCCGCCTCGTCCACAATCTGTCCCCGCGCCGTGTTGATTAAAATAGCGCCTTGTTTCATTTCGGCAAGGCGGTTTTCGTTTATCAGATGCTCGGTATTCCCGAGGAGCTGTTTACTCCGGTGTTCGCTATCGCGCGTATTTCCGGATGGAGCGCGCACCGGTTGGAGGAGATCGTCAACAAGGGCAAGATCATCCGTCCCG
>CANQKG010000124.1 GCA_947624425.1 uncultured Clostridia bacterium
AAATTCTCCTGCTCTCGCGTCGGATAGAGCCGAAACTTGTAGCTGTACTCCATTTCCTCAACTCCTTACACATTCTTCTGGTTCTCGATATACTGCTTGATGACAGCCAACGGCGCTCCGCCTACCGTTGAAACAAAATAGGAGTTCGTCCATAGGGACGGTAGTCTTGACCTAAGCCAACTAAACTCCTGCCGCAGGATGCGCGATGTCCTGCCTTTGATTAGTTTTACTGCCTTGTGAATCCCAAACTGCGGGTCTACTTCCATCAGCAAATGCACATGATCCGGCATGATTTCCATCTCAATGACTTCGATACGGTTTTCCTCACACACTTCGCGGATGAGTTCTTTTAATCTTGTATCGACACCGTTGACCAAGACCTTACGGCGATATTTTGGACACCAAACCACATGGTATTTGCAGGAATAGACTACATTCCGATTGCTCTTGTATTCCATGTGTATATTATACCACACATTCCTATCTATTGCAAGAGATTTCCAAAAAATTATTGCGCCGCTTGACGCCCATAAATGAATTTAGGGGCTTGCGCGGCGCTTTCGGTCAAGCCGCGAAGAGGGAATCGAAAGCATACATACTATATACTTCGCCCTATCTGCTTGCCGGTTTCGACCGGTTTTTTTTATTTTCAGACGCTTTTGATGATTTTCTTGACGGTTCCGACAACCTGGATTCGCTGGACGTCCGGACCGGTAAACCGCATCGGCTTGTACATCGGGTTGATGGAATGCAGTTCAATCCAGTTAAGTCCGTATTCGACCCGCTTGACGAGCCCTTCCTCTTTATCGAGCAGGACAACGGCAAGCGTTCCGCTGTCAACACTGTCCTGTTTGTGTACCTGTATGATATCCCCCTCCTCGATTTTGGGGTACATACTGTCTCCACAGACGCGAATGCACATGGTTTCCTCCGCTTCTGCAGCATTCGCGATATACAGCGGCACATAGTCGATCACATCACTGTCGGCGTAGGAACCGAGACCCGCGGAAACGGACTCGAAGAGCGGAATCAGGTAGATGTTTTTGGTGTCGAGGAAAATAACGTTTGATTTGGAGGTGTTTGCTTCTGCCCTGTTTTCTTTCGTCGTGGCAGGTGGTTCACTTTTATCGGAAAGCAGTTCACTGTCATCGGAAAGCAGATAGTCCACCGTTACGCCGAAATAATCGGCTATTTTTTTAGCCGTGGAGAAGCGAGGCATTCTCCCTTTTTTCCACTCTGTTACCGAACCGGAAGAAATACGAAGTTCTGCCGCGATAGTGTTAGGGGATGTTCCCCTATTTTTGCACAACTTGTAAAATCTTTCCCAAAACATGAAAAACAATTCCCCTTTCGTCAATCTCAATAAGTCTCATATAATACTTTTGTGCAAACCTCTGAAATTGAGAAGATGTGGGTTTATATATTGACAAATGAGACTAATTGAGATATAATATAACCGTGTTAAATACTACAGCAACATCATAACACAAAAAGGAGCAAAATGCAATGGGAAAGACGAGAAAACGTGAAAAAAGTTGTGGTAAATCAACAGGGAGGACAGGAAATTGAACGTAGGAGAAAACATTCGTCGCCTAAGAGTGGACAAGAAAATCACGCAATCCGAGTTGGCAGAGGTCGTCGGGATATCGCAAGCAATGCTATGCCAGATCGAGCGAGGGACAAAAAACCCTTCGCTGCAGATTGGAAAAGAGATTTCCGACGCGCTCGGCTGCACCATCGACGAGCTGCTGTGCGAGGACACCGACGACGACAAACCAGCGGATCCAAATCAAACAACGAAGGGAGCGTAAAACCATGAGCATGAACATTCCACAAATCGCGAGCGTCGAAACGGCTGTACGGCTGTACTACACGAAAATCACCCTGTGCAACGATGACATCGCCGAACTGTTTCCGGGCATCGGAAACGCAACGGTGCAACGTCTGAAGGTACGCGCCAGAGAGCACGCCGCAGAACAGGGCAAGACGCAGCCGAATAACCGCCTTGTGCTTACCGACAGCGCCTACGAGGCGTGGGGGCTTGACATCAAGGACCTCGAAAGACGGTATAACAAAGCCGCGACACTTGGCATCTTTCAAAGGGGGCAGCCGTCGTGAGCATGAACATTCCGCAAATCGCGAGCGTCGAAACTGCGGTGCGCATCTACAACGAGCGGTTCTGCCTATACAACAAGGACATCAGGGAGCTTTTCCCGGGAATCGGTCCGACCACCGTTGCGCGGCTGAAGGAGATGGCGCGCGCGGAAGCGTCCCTGCACAACATGCTGCAGTACGATGGGCGGTCGGTCCTGACACGCATCGCTTACCGGGCGTGGGGATTGGACATCGACCAACTGACGCACCGGCTCCGCAAAATCAAGCAACTTAAGCTGACAGAAAGGAAAGAAGCTAAATGAAAATGCTGAAACAAGAGTGGCAGAACATCATCATCGCCGTGGAGATGGTAGTGCTGGGCATCCTGCTTTGCCTGCTGGTTGAATCGTTGCTGATACGAGCCGGCGGGACGCAGACCGGCGCGGAGTCGTCTGTATGCGAAGAACCGCGAATCGTGGCAGTCTATCCTGCCTATCCAGCCGCGGCGAACGCAATCGCTGACACGTCCGAAACGCCGACTGACACATTATTGAGCGGAATGGCACCAATCAGAGACACGTCAAGCGTTTCGTCCGATACGTCCGATATAACCGCAAACGAGCAGCGGCGGTATCTGGACGTGCCGCTGTCCGTCGAACTACAGGACTACATATACGACCTGTGCGACAGCTATGATGTGCCGTTCGAACTGGTCGTCGCAGTGATTGACGCCGAAAGCTCCTTCCGTGCGGACGCCGTCAGCGCGACAGACGACTACGGGCTGATGCAAATCAACAAGATCGGCCACGCAGAACTGTCTGAAAAACTGGGCATACAGGATTTTCTTGACCCCTACCAAAACGTACACGCCGGGATATACGTCCTGTCACAGGCGTTGCAAGCGACCGACGGCGACGTCGTTGCCGCGCTGATGCGGTACAACTGCGGTCCGACCGGGGCGCGTCGGCTGTGGGACAAGGGCGTACATTCCACGGCGTACACCGACAAGGTCATGCGACTGTATAACGGATACAAAGAAACAAAGTAAAAATACAAAAGGAGAGAAACGCCATGCTTGAAATCAAAGTGAATGTCGAAATTCCGGGACTGCCGGAAGCGATCAACAACCTCGCGCGGGCCATCGGGGGCAAAACCGAACAGGACAGCACCCCCCGTCCGGCGGCGTCCGAGCCTGTCCGAGAGCGTCCGACCGAAAGCGGCGAACCGACCAAAACGACGAAGCAGGAACCTGTACCGACCGAACCCACGCCGAGCAGCCCGGAAATTCCACTGGAGGAGATCGGCAGGGCGGGCGCCGCGCTGTGCGAACAAGGCAGGACGCCGGAATTGCTCGAGCTGCTGAAACGGTACGGCGTGCAGGCTGTCATGCAGTTACGGGACAAGCCCGCCGAAACGCGTATCGCCTTCGCTGCCGATTTGAGAGCGCTCGGGGCGGCGATTTGAAAGGAGGAAATACGTATGCCCACACCCACCGAGCACGCCTTGCTGAGTGCATCATCTGCATATCGGTGGCTTGCATGCACCGCCGCACCGCGATTTGAAGCGCAGTTCCCGGAAAGGACCAGTGAATACGCGGAGGAAGGGCGGCTCGCGCACAGCGTCTGCGAGCTTTATGCCCGACGCAAGCTTCTTCTACTATCCGACCGTGCATTCGACATGCGGCTGGCGGAGCTACGGGAAGACCCCCGCTGGTCCGACGAAATGCTGCAGACCGCCGAAACCTACGCCTGCTACCTCGCCGAGAAGGCTGCGTCCTATCCGACTACGCCGTACGTGGCGCTGGAGATCCGAGTCGATCTTTCGGACTACATCCCGGAGGGGTTCGGCACCTGCGACTGCGCCATGATTGGCGACGGCGCACTGCACATCACGGACTACAAACACGGAAAAGGTGTGCCGGTATCGGCGACCGGCAACCCGCAAATGCGTCTGTACGCGCTCGGCGCGCTGAAAGCGTTCGCCCCGGTGTACGGCGGCGTAATCCGCAGCGTATCGATGGGAATCTGCCAGCCCCGGCTGTCCGAAGCCGTCGAGGAGGAACGCATGACCGTCGAGGAGTTGCGAGAGTGGGGCGAGAGCATCAAGCCTGTCGCACGGGAGGCGTATGACGGTCCGGGGCGCTTCTGTCCCGGCGAACACTGCCGCTTTTGCAGAGGTAAAGCACAGTGTCGCGCCAGAGCCGAACAGATCATGGCGTTGGAGGACTTCCGGGGCGTCCCGCTCTCCGACACGGAGATCGGCGAACTGCTGGAACGCGGCAAAGACCTCGTGCAGTGGTATGCAGACCTGCAAACCTACGCCTCGGATACTCTGCTCGCCGGCGGAGAGATCCCCGGCTGGAAGCTCGTCGCTGGGCGGAGCAACCGCGCGTTCGCGGATACGGACGCGGCCTATCAAACGCTGCTGACCGCGGGCTACGACGAGGCGCTACTCTACGACCGCAAGCCAAAAACGCTCTCGGAACTGGAAAAGATGCTCGGCAAAAAAAAGTTTGCAGACCTGCTGGGAAAACAGGTCGTCAAACCGCAGGGCAAACCCACGCTTGTGCCGATGTCCGACAAGCGCGAGCCGTACAGTACGGCAGCGTCCGATTTTGCAAACTTAGAAACAATGAAATCACAATAACAAAGTCCAGTGGTAAAAAGTCAAGAAGAGATTGAAAGAAAAACCGAGAAAAAATAGCGAAAAAACCGAAGTCAGGG
>CANQKG010000125.1 GCA_947624425.1 uncultured Clostridia bacterium
AAGAATACGGGCGACCGTTGTTTTGCCGACGCCGGACGGCCCGTAAAAGATCAGATTGGGCAGATGCCCTGATTCCACGATCCGGCGCAGCGGTTTTCCGGCGCCGAGCAGATGCGCCTGCCCAACCACATCATCCAGCGTGTCCGGTCGGATCAAATCCGCCAACGGAGCCGCCATGCCGATTCCCCCTTTTTCTTATTTTGCGTGGGTCATGCTGCCGAAGAACTCGTCATACCAGACTAGGAAAGTGAACACCGTCCAGATCTTTCGGCTGTTGTCCCTCTTTCCGCTGCGGTGATCGTCCAGCAGCCGTACCAGCAGTCCGGTGTTGAAGAACTCTTCCGCTGCGGGGCTTGTGAACGCCGCCTTCACGCGGTTATAGTATTCGTCCTCTTTGAGCCATACGCGGATCGGCACCGGGAATCCCAGCTTTTTCTTGTCGGCGGATTTCGCCGGCATACTTCTCCGCGCCGCCTGCCGCATGGCGTATTTGGTGTTCCCCTCGCGGATACGGTACTCCACCGGAATTTTTCCTGCCAGCGCCATAACCTCCTTGTCGAGGAAGGGCACCCGCAGCTCCAGCGAGTTTGCCATGCTCATCTTGTCGGCTTTCAGCAGAATATCGCCTGCCATCCACATATGCAGGTCGAGATACTGCATCCGGGTGACCGGGTCTTTCTCCTTGACCTTTTCATAATAGGGCGCAGTAAGCTGCTGCGGCGTTTTGGCGGCAGTCGGACGGCGGAGCAGCGCACGGCGCTCCTTGACCGAGAACATATTGGCGTTCCCGATGAACCATTCCTCCAGCGTCTGCCCGTTTCGGACAAAAAAGTTCAGCCCGCGATGCGCCGGAAAAAGTCCCGCCAGCTTGCCGATCACACGGCGAATGGGGAGCGGGATCCGCTTGTACCAGTGATTTTCCACCGGCTCCTTGTAGACATTGTAGCCGCCGAAAATCTCATCGGCGCCCTCGCCCGATAAAACCACCTTGAGGGATTTAGAGGCAAGCTGACAGACGAAGAAAAGCGCCACTGCAGCAGGATCGGCAAGCGGCTCGTCCATGTGGTACTGGATTTTGGGGAAGTTCGCCCAGTACTCCTCCGGCGTAATCACCTTGCTGATGTTTTTGACATGGATATAAGAGGACAGCTCCTTGGCGTAGCTGATCTCGTTGTACTGCTCGTTGTCAAAGCCGACGGTAAAGGTCTTGTCCACGTCTGCTACACAGGCGACGTAGCTGGAGTCCACACCGCTCGAAAGGAAGGAGCCGACCTCCACATCGCTGATTTTGTGCGTTTCGACCGATTCGTGGAACTGCTCGTCGATTTTGTCCACCCACTCGTCGAGCGTCACGGAAGGATCGGCGGAGAACACCGGTTCCCAATACCGCTTGATGCTCATCTCGCCGTTTTCATAGATGAAATAGTGGGCAGGCAGCAGCTTGTACACATTTTGGAAGAAGGTCTGCTCGCCGGGAGAATACTGGAAAGAAAGATAGCTTTCGAGCGCCTCCTCGTTTAACTCCTTGCGAAACGCAGGATGAGGCAAAAACGCCTTGATCTCCGAGCCGAACAGAAAGGTATTACCCATTTTGGCGTAGTAAAGCGGCTTGATCCCGAAGAAATCCCGCGCGCCGAACAGCCGTTTTTTGTTTTTGTCCCAGATCACAAAGGCAAACATACCCCGCAGCCGGTCAAGCAGTTTTACGCCGTATTCCTCGTAACCGTGGAGCAGCACCTCGGAATCGGTTTTGGTTTTGAAGCTGTGCCCCTTTTCGATCAGTTCTTCCCGCAGCGCGGGATAGTTGTAAATTTCGCCGTTGAACACCAACACCAGTGAACCGTCCTCGTTGAAAAGCGGCTGACTGCCCTGCTCCAGGTCGATGATGCTCAGGCGGCGGAAGCCCAGTGCGATCTCCTCATCGGTATACTGCCCGTCCGAGTCGGGACCGCGATGGACGATCCGATTCATCATTTGGGTGAGAACTTCCTTTTTTTCAGCCAATCGGTCGCTGAAGCCGACAAAACCACACATGCACAGCACCTCATTACGAATTTCATAACTGTCTGGACTTTTGAATAAAAATCCGCTATACTGTTACAGACAGGATTACCTAACCATTATAGCACTTTTGGGAGAGAAAGCAAGGTTTTGACACAGAATTTACCGTTTTGTGATTTTGCGGGAGGTGGCGCTCTATGGCGATCGAATGCTTTGTGATCGTGATATTGATCGTGGTGATGTCCCTGTTGATGCTCCGGCGGGAGCGGAAGGAGTACGCGCTTTCGATCTTGCCGCTGGTGATTTTGCCGGCGGTGCATCTGCTTTCCCCCTATCTGCTGGGCTGGGCGGAGGCGTATACCCGATTGGATCGGCAGGGGGTTCTGGTGTTTGCCGATGCGGTGGCGCTGGTCGTTTCCTGCCTGCTGATCGGTGCGCTTGCGGTGAAAATCGAGCATAAGCGCGCCCGAAACACACTGGTCATCATCTGCGGATTGTTTCTGGTGGTGCTGTCCTTTATTTTGATATCACATATTCTGGCGGTATAAGGAGATTATATGATGCAGTTGATTCACGGTAAGCTAAAGACTATGGCAGGTCGGGAGATCGCCGACGGCTATCTGACCATTCAGGGTGATAAAATCGTTGCGATAGGGGAGATGAAAACGCTCACCGAACCGCAGCCGGACGCGGTGGATCTGGGAGGACTGACCGTTTGTCCCGGTTTTATCGACCCGCATACCCATCTTGGTATGTGGGAGGACGGCTTGGACTTTGAAGGGGACGACGGGAACGAGGACACCGATCCGGTCACGCCGCACCTTCGTGCGCTGGACGCGGTCAACCCGCTTGACCGTTGCTTTGACGAGGCGCTTACCTACGGGATCACCACCGTGGCGACCGGTCCGGGCAGTGCCAATCCGATTGCCGGAAGCTGGCTTTGCATGAAAACCTACGGCAGGCGGGTGGAGCAGATGGCGGTCTGTCGGGAGATCGGCATGAAGTTTTCGCTGGGGGAAAACCCGAAATCCACCTATAACGGAAAGAATCAGACGCCGGTGACCCGTATGGCAACGGCGGCGCTGATCCGAGAGCAGTTAAAAAAGGCGCTGCGGTATGGCGAGGACGTCATCAAAGCCCAAAACGACCCCGAATGCGATCCGCCCGAATACGATATGCGGTGCGAGGCGCTGCTGCCGGTGCTGAGGCGGGAGCAAAAGGCGTTTTTCCATGCGCATCGGGCGGACGACATTTTCACCGCCCTGCGGATTGCGGAGGAGTTTTCGCTTGACGCGGTGCTGATCCATGGCACCGAGGGGGACTTGATCGCGGACGAATTGCGGGAGGCGGGAGTACCGGTCATTGTGGGACCGATCCTCTGTGACCGCTCCAAGCCGGAATTGCGGCGGCTGTCTACTAAAACGGCGGGAATATTGGTGAAAAGCGGTGTGCCGATTGCGCTTTGTACCGATCATCCGGTGATCCCGATCCAGTATCTGCCACTGTCGGCGGGGATTGCCGTTGCGGCAGGTCTGCCTGAGGAAAACGCGCTGTATGCCATGACGCTCGGCGCGGCGCGTATCTTGGGGGTCGCTGATCGGGTCGGTTCGCTGGAGGTCGGCAAGGACGCCGATCTGCTGATCTATCGCGACGATCCGCTTAAAACGATCGGCGTAAAACCGGTCTGCGTGATCGCAGGCGGCAGACAGGTGAAGGGGGAATTACCATGCGGGAGATAACGGCAAATCAGATCACCGAGGAGGTGCGCCGCCTTTGTATCGAGGCAAACCGCACCCTGCCCGACAGCCTGTGCCAGTGCATTCATGAAGCAAGTCAAAATGAGGTATCTCCGCTTGCCACAGAGGTTTTACAGGATCTGGAGCGAAACCTGCAGGCCGCCGATGAGCTTTCAATCCCGATCTGTCAGGATACCGGCATGGCGGTTGTCTTTGCCGAGGTGGGACAGGAGGTACATATCACCGGCGGCAGTTTTGCCGAGGCGGTGAACGAAGGGGTGTGGCGGGGCTATACCGAAGGACTGCTGCGCTGCTCGATCGTCTCCGACCCGCTGGAGCGGGTCAATACCGGCGATAACACGCCTGCGGTGCTGCATACCAATCTGGTGGCGGGCGATACGCTTCGCCTGACCGTTGCGCCCAAGGGCTTTGGCAGTGAGAATATGAGCCGCCTTAAGATGTTCACACCGTCTGCGACCGCCGGGGATATTGTGGATTTTGTGGTGGAAACCGCTTCGCTTGCCGGCAGTAATCCCTGCCCGCCGATGGTGATCGGCGTCGGGATCGGCGGCGATTTTGAGCTGTCTGCTCTGCTGGCGAAAAAGGCGCTTTGTCGGGATCTTTCGATAATCCAGCCCTCTCCGCGCTACCGCGCCATGGAGGAGGAAATGCTCCGGCGGGTCAATGCGCTCGGTATCGGACCGCAGGGCTTCGGCGGCAGCACAACGGCGCTTGCCGTTCATATCGAAACCTATCCCACCCATATCGCCGGTCTGCCGGTGGCGGTGAATATCGGCTGTCACGTCACCCGCCACGCTTCGGTCACGTTATGAGCACACTGCAAATGACAGCGCCCTGCATTTTCGGGCTGGAGAGCGTGCTGGCGGGCGAACTACGCCGTATGGGCGCCGAAAATGTGCGGGCGGAAAACGGACGGGTGTTTTTTGAGGGCGGACAGGATATCCTGATCCGCGCCAATCTCCATACCCGCACGGCGGAGCGGATTTTGTTGGTGCTGGGACGGTTTCGGGCGACGAGCTTTGAGGAACTGTTTGATGCGGCATACGCT
>CANQKG010000126.1 GCA_947624425.1 uncultured Clostridia bacterium
GATGATCTTCCCCTGTCCGGTGGTCGGCGAAGTGGTATAATCGGTCGCCATGAAGATCGCGCCGATGGCAAGACCGCCGCTGAACAGGTAGGTCGCCATCCGCTCCACCCCAAGCGGCAGGGTGAGAAGCGCCACGGTGCCGAGATAGGCAAGGGGAATATGGGGACGGATCACCCGCTTATAAAGCAGGTAGCCCCCGCCCAGCAAAAGCGCCAAGGCGGAAGTCTCCCCCAAACAGCCGCCGCAGTTGCCGAGAAACAGCATCAGCGGACCGGGCAGTGTTCCCTCACCTCCTGCCAGCACGGCGAGCGGTGTGGCGGAAGCCACCGCCTCCGCCTGCGGGTGGAGATAGGCAAACGGCTCGGTCCAGTTTGTCATATGTACCGCGAAGGAGACCATCAGCACGATCCGGGCGGTGATCGCGGGATTGGCGAAATTCTTGCCGATCCCGCCGAAAAGCTGTTTGACCACAACGATTGCCACAAACGAGCCGATCACCGCGATCCAAAGCGGGATCGAGACCGGCAGGTTAAACGCCAGCAGTACGCCGGTGACGGCGGCGGAAAGATCGCCCACGGTCTGCTGCCGATGCATCAGACGGCGGTAGGCATACTCAAAGAAGATGGCGGACGCGGTGGTGACCGCCGTGACCAGCAGCGCACGGGGTCCGAAAAAGACCACCGAGGCGATCAGAGCGGGAACCAGCGCGATCAGCACGTCCCGCATGATGACCGGCGTGGTGACCCCGCTGTGCCGATGAGGCGATTGTGAAACGATGAGAGCTTCCAAGCTCAGTTCCCCTCCTTTCGGAGCAGATCCTTTGCCAACACATTTTTCTGAGAAAGCGGTCTGCCTGCCGGGCAGACATAGCTGCAGCTGCCGCAGCCGACGCAGAGATTTACCGACAGAGCGCGAAGCTGTGCCGTATCCCGCTTGTCATAGGCGTCTTCCAGCATACCGGGGCGCAGTCCCATCGGGCAGGCGGCGGTGCATCTGCCGCAGCGGATGCAGTCGGTAGTGGAAAGTGAAAAGTCCTCCGGCTCGGTAAACGCCAGCAGCGCATTGCAGGTTTTGGTGACCGGCATATCGGGATCGGCAACCGCCGAGCCCATCATAGGACCTCCGCTTAAAATCTGGGTCGCTTTTTCAAAGCCGCCGCAGTATTCCAGCACCTCGCGAATGGATGTGCCGACCGGTACGGAGTAATTCCCCGGCCGTTCTACAGCGGTGCCGTCCACCGTGATGAACCGTTCGATCAGCGGTCTGCCATGACGCAGATAATCTGCCAGAAACGCGATAGAGGACACGTTCTGCATCATCACGCCGCTGTCCGCCGGCAGGCTGCCGGCGCGTACCTTCCGCCCGGTGGTCTGGTAGATCAGCACCTTTTCCGCGCCCTGCGGATAACGGGCGGGCAGCGGAACGACCCGGATACGGGGATCCGCTTTGCAGATCTTGCCGAGCTTTTCGATTGCCTCCGGCTTATTTTTCTCGATCCCGATAAAGCAATGGGTCAGCCCGAGAAAGTGCATGACCACCTCGATCCCGTCGAACACATCCCCGGCGCTTTCGATACAGGTACGGTAATCCGAGGTGATATACGGCTCACATTCCGCCGCGTTGACCACCAGCGTATCCAACCGCTCCACGTCTTTATAGGCAAGCTTCATATGGGCGGGAAAGCCCGCTCCGCCAAGCCCCACCAGACCGGAGCGCCGCACGGCGGTAAAGAAATCCTGCGCCGTGGTGATGGTGGGCATCCTGTGAGGAAACTCCTCCTGCTTGCCGTCCGCACGGATCACCACCGCCTGCGACCGCTTGCCGCCCGGCAAAGTAATCTCCGTGAGCGCCTCCACCTCGCCCGACACACTGCTGTGAACCGGCGCGGCAAACAGATGCTCGGTATCCCCGATCTTCTGCCCGACCAGCACCCGATCCCCCACCTCGACCAGCGGCTTGCAGGGAACGCCCATATGCTGCTGCATCGGGATCGTCACCCGCTGCGGCAGCGGGATCGGTGTGGTGACGGCGTTTTTGGTGTTTTTATCGTGACGAACGGTCACGCCGTTTATCCTTTTCCCGTTGAGAAGGGACATGATACTCCATCCTTTCCAGTTCTGACGGTATCCGGCTCAATGCGGGCAGAGTGCCACGCAAAAGCACTGCGGTAAGCGTTCCGGTCACAAGGGCGGACAACATCAGTATCGGTATATAGTATACCACAACCGGCGACCCTATGACAAGCACGGAAACGACAAGCTGCGACAAATTATGGGTAAGCGCGCCGCAGACCGAAAGAAGCCAAAACGAGCAGTGGGTAGACCTCAGCAAAAAGAAGATCACCAAAGCGGAAAAAAGCCCGCCGGTGAGGCTGAGCAGTCCGGCGACCGCGCCGCGTGTGAAAAAGGCAAGCCCGCCCCGCAGCAGGGCAAGGAGTACCCCTTCCCTTATCCCGAAAGCAAACAGGGTATACATGGTGACGATATGCGCCAGCCCCAGCTTTACACCGGGAAGCGGCAACGCGGGCAGCATACCCTCCAGAAACGAGAGAACTGCCGCGAGTGCAAACAAAAGCGCCATATGCGCCACAAAATAAGCGGGATTTTTTGTTTTCATACCGTCACCCCGCGATCCATCTGTCCTGATCCTCTGCCCGCACCGTGACCGATACCCGATTCGGCAGGCAGACCGCCGCTTCTCCCGGTCGGCTGATCCAGCCGGTGTGAACGCAGACCTGATCGGGACAGCCGGACGAGCGCACCCGTACCCTGCCCTTCTCCGTTTCGATCACCATATCGGGCAGAGCGGGATCGGTAAAAACGCCCGCCTCGGTCAGCCGAAGCTCGGCAACGACCCGATCTCCGACCCGCACCTCCGCCACCGACGGCGAGCCGCCTTGCCTTGTCAAAAGGCAGAAGACGACCGTCACCGCGGCAAAGACGAGCGCCGCCCAAAAAAGATCGCGTTTTGCAAAAAAAGGTCGGTTCATGGCGTGACCTCCGCGAGCGCAAAGCCCTTTTCGGGTGTAAAGCAGTCCCGTAGGCAATCGGACAGGTAGATCGTTTGATCGGCGTCGATCGCCAGCACGGCGTAATCCTCCCCGTCCAGATGACTAAGCACCGCCTGCTTTCCGCCGACAAACAGCGCGGTGGAAAGATAATCCGCCAGCCCGCCGTTTTGTGAGACGACGGTGACCGAAAGCAGATCGCTGTCGGCAGGATAGCCGGTTTTCGGATCCAGCACATGATGGTACCGGACGCCGTTTTCCTCAAAATACCGTTCATAACCGCCGGTCGTGGCGATCACGCAGTCGGCAGTTATACGAAATTGACCTGCCAGCTCCTGCTCGGCACCGGACGGATCGCGCAGACCGATCTCAAACGGCGCGCCGTTCGGGTGCTGACCCAGCACCGCGATATTTCCGCCCAATGACAGCACTGCGCTGGTCACGCCAAATTCACGGTAAACCGAAAGCGCATGACCGGCGGCATATCCCTTTGCCACGCCGCCGAGGTCAAGCCGTCCGGCTGAAAGCGGCAAAGAGATTTGATCGGAAACGGTCAAAGCGTCATCCCCGATCCTGCCGACTGCCGCGGCAATCTCATCTTCATTTGGCAGGTGCGGCGCATCGGTACCGAAGCCCCAAAGGTCTACCAGGCTCCCGATTGTCAGGGCAAAGCCGTTTAGTTCGGGGAAGCGTGCCGAAAAAGCGCGGCACTCCGACAACAGCGACGCCGTTTCGGGCGAAACGGCAATCGGTTCTCCCGCCGAGGCATTGATCCTGCCGATATCGGAGGTATCAAGATAACGGGAGAACTGCGCTTCCTCGGTGTGGATCAGTTCCCGCACCGCATCGGCGGCCGCTTTGGCGTCCCCGTCATAGACCGTTTGGGTCACATAGGCGTCCATCAGATAATCGGAGGTGCGGTACGGCTCGGCTTTTCTGTGTGCAAACAGGTCCCAAAGTATGAAGCCTGCCAGCAATACGCATACTAATCCTACCCATACAGCGCCTTTTTTCACTGCCGTCACCACCCTTCCGTTTCAAAAAGGAGTTGCCTAATGCTTCCAACCGTGATCCTGTTCGGAAATGAAAAGGATAAAAGCATCACCAAGCCGTTATTTCGCACCCTGTCGGATCGCTACCGGGTCACACTGCTGGAGAAAAACCGCATTCTGACAAAAGGCGGCGGCGCGCCGGTGCTTTTGATCGACACGCCGGCGCTTACCCTCCGGCAGAACGAATGCTGCCTTGTTTTGCTCAAGCGCCGCCGTGACTTAAAGCGGCTGTGTGTGCCGCCTCACACCACAACGGTCTTCTCTCTGGAAAAGCCGCTGCCCAAAAAGCTGATCGGCCTTTGCCCGCAGGGAATCGCCTGCGGCGGACATGAGGGATCGCTTTCCTTTTCGAGCATCACGCCGGAGCGCAGCATGATCTCCCTGCAGCGCCGCATGACCGACTGCTTCGGCAATATCATAGAACCGATGGAAATCGCCGTCAAAACGGGCAGCGCCGACCCCTATGCCGTGCTGGCGTCTGCCGCCGCGGCGCTCTGGCTCCACCAGCCCGAGCCGCGGTTTTATTTTTCCGCCGACAAAAGCTGATCCAATGCCGCAAGCGAACGGTTTGCCAAGGCGGCATACCGTTCCTGCTTCCCCCGCACCCGTTCGGGCAGAGGCGGCAGGATTCCCATATTCGCCCCCATCGGCTGGAACTCCGCCACCGACGGGTCGCTGATATACGCCGTCAGCGCGCCCAGCATGGTCACCCTCGGCAAGGATA
>CANQKG010000127.1 GCA_947624425.1 uncultured Clostridia bacterium
GAGAATAAGCCGATCGGTGATAATATCCGCGCGTGTCCATAATAAATCGTTTTGATTTTTCTCCAAATCCGAGCGCCCCTTTCAAACTCAAATCAAGATGCTTTCGACGGCGACCTTATCCCCGAGCGGGATATTTGCCGTGACGCGCGGATTGAGCGCGACCCGGCACAGCTTCTTTTTCGCATCGATTACGATCTGCTCCTGCCGAAGACAGATCCGGCGCGCCGTTTCGAGATACGACTGTATTTCGTCCGCCGTGATCTCGCGCAGATAGGGAATGCCGGCGAACGGACGAAAATACATTGCGATCTTCAACCGTTCGAGCTCCGTTTTGATTCGCGCGGCGTATGCGTCGTCACATTCCAAAAGCGCGGCGGCGGCATAAAAAAAGCTTCTCCGCGCCGACAAGACGCGCTTTACTTTTTCGTCTGCGCTTGCCTTGCTTACCGCTCCCAGCTGATGCAATTCAGGCAGCCTCCTTCTTTCGCGATTTCTCCTATTTTCACCGGCACGACCGGCTTTGAAAACAGCTCGGTCGCTCTTTTGATAGCGCTTTCGTCCTCCGCCACGCCGAAAACCGGCAGAAAGATCGCTTTTTGCGTTTCCAGAAAGTTGAGATAACTGCCGACGGCGCTGTCCTTCGGAAAGAAAAAATAGGGAAAATCGATGGTGTCGATCCCGTTTGATTTCAGCACACTCGCGATTTTCTGTTCCAGCCCGTTTTTATAGGGCGTGCCGTTGCCGAGCGCCGTGTGCTCGTCCAAAAACCGCACCATTCCGTCGGCGTGACCCGTCCAATCGGACGGGAGCGACGGAATAATAATCACCCGCGCCTCCAAAAGCGATTCGAGTTCCCCGATGAGCGAGGAACGGGAAACGTTCGGATTTTCCGAAAAAACGCGGTCGCTGACGACGGCGGTTTCCCGCGAGGGAGAGAATACTACGTTTCCGCCGTCCAGATTGATATCGGAATAAACGAGATTTTCCACGGAAAAATGCGGGGCGATATCGCGCCGAAAATCCGTGCGAAGCTCCGGCTTATCCGCAAGATAGCTCGGCTCATAACGAAACGATATGTATTTTCCGGATTTGGTGCGCACCGGCATAAAATCCCGCAGCCAGATATCCTTTGTGCCGCTCATCAGACGGTACTCGACGCCCTGCGCACCCAGCGCGTCAAACAGCCGTTTTGCTTCCGTGGCGTAGGCGGGGGCGGAGGGTAAGAGAGAGGAAAAATAGAGCATGTTATTCCTGAGCTTCTTTGAAACAGGGCCAATCGATCGATTCCGCAAAGAAATTCTTTTC
The DNA here is from genome assembly GCA_947624425.1 of uncultured Clostridia bacterium. GTDB lineage: Bacteria > Bacillota > Clostridia > Oscillospirales > Ruminococcaceae > CANQKG01. The sequence goes on from CANQKG010000127.1 coordinate 1,306, forward strand.
TGCTTTCTTTGCCTCTTCAAGCTTCACTTTTTCAGCTTTCGACAGTTCTTCTTCTTTCTTTTGCACTCCTACCCGCTTACGCGGGTCTCCCGGTTCAGCACAAACGCCCCAATCCTCGAGCCAAAGCACGGGATTGCTCAATACGTCTGTACTGTTGATTTCATTCATGATGTCTTTAATTTTCAGTTTCAGGCCAATGTTGTATGGCCCTTTTATGCAATCGGTGGCACGAATCAACACGTTATCGTGCCCTTTTTCATTTTTGCAATTTATCATTAACATTCCGTAATAAAAGCACCATTTACCCGTTCCGCAAAAAATATCGCTATTGTACGTAATAATGCTTTCTCCTTCGTCGTATGCTTCCGTTTCTGTAATACACCAGCGCCTGACGGTACCGTCCTCAAATTTTCTGCAAATAAATTTGCCCAGCAGTTCCTGAGCTACATGATTTGCGTCCGATGTAAATAAGTCGTTCTTGATCGCTTGCTTGGCGTTCATTTTTCATTTCTCCTTTGCTTTTTTGTCGTAAATTCATTCTGTTTTTCGGCTTCCTCATCTGCCAACGCCCGATAGTGCGCCGAGCCGTCGCTTTTGGCGCAGACGCACGACAAGCCTTTAAGTCCAAATTCTTTCTCGATTTGTGCCTTTACATCCTCCCGATTTAACTGCGGATTCAGATACACGGTCGCCTTGCTTTGTTTGACCTCCACGCGTCCGCGGGGGTAATAATTGTAAGGCTTGCCGCCGGTCACAGACCTCGGCAGCTTCTCCCACTCCGCCTTATGATTAAAATTCTCGCCGCTCTTGGCGGTAAACTCGACGGGTTCGAGCGGAGCGCCGGCATCACTGCAGCGTACCTTGCGGCAGACGAGTGCCCCATTGATCCACCAGAAAACGCCTTTGTAAATGGCCGCGCCGTTCATTTTGTTCAGTCCCAAATCCGCAAAATCACCACCGGTCCGCTGTCGCTTACTGTCCGCCCGCCCGCGGTGATGCTGTACGGCTCGTAGGGCTCTGCCGAAAGCAGTTCTACGCCCTCCCGTTTTGCCAGCTCTTCCACCAGCTTTTTTGTTGATACGTCTTTCAGTTCCATTGTGATCGCTCCTTTTTGTTTTATTTTATTTCTCCGTCGGCAGATTCGGATCATTCGCCCTGTCGCCGGATAATATATAACTCGCCCGTGTCGCAAAATTTTAACAACGCGCCTATTTGATGGAATCGCCTGCAAATTTTCTCCGCCGTTTGCAGGGCTTCTTCCGCCGAGGCTGCCGGAAGATAGATGCACAGAGATTTATCGTCAAAAACGAGACGTCCGTTGCCATACTGCGATGCGTGAAAAAACCGCCCGATCGCCCACTGCTTGCCGAAACGCTGGACGAAATATGCCAGCCCCTCCGCAGACAGTCCCTTGTTCTCCCGCCGCGAAAACGCAATCAGCGCGCCGCCCTCAAACGTGCCCGATGCCGAGATCACCTTCTGCGGATCGAAACGAAAAGCGCCGATTAAGAAGTCGTAAAAGTTATCGCCGTCCTTTTGATTGAGCAGTTCTGTGGAATAGCTTGTTTTCCGCTCCGCGTGTCCGGCGCTTTGTTTTTTATCCCAGCCGAGCCGCCAGTCGCGGTACTTGATTTGTCGTTCGGCGTAAAGCCGATACCACGCTGCCGCCTCTTTATGCCGCTTTTGCGCCTCCAAATGACGCGCGATCGCACCCGGCGCATCGTTTGATCCGTTCTGCGACGCTTTTTCGTACCAATACAGCCCCAAAGCGACATTCTTTTCGACATGGAAACCGTTGTAGTATTGATCCGCGACGTATTCCATCGCCTTGACGCTTCCGTTTTCGGCGGCCTTCCGCGCCCAGTATAAGGCTTCCTCTTTATCCTCCGGAATGTCTCTCGTTCCGAGGTCATACAGCTCCATCAGATACTCCTGCGACTCCACGTCGCCCGCTTCGGCAGAATCCGTAACGCAATCCACGCTCTCGTCCGAGGTCTCGTCAAAAAGGATCTCATCCAGCGCCTCGTCAAAGTCTCTGCCCTTGGTCAGCTCGGCAAGCCGTTTGATCCCCCGTTCGCTGACGGGATCGGGGTTTTTGATCAAATCGTTTCTATAAATATTGCCGACGGCTTTTCTGTACCATAATACAGCGCTTTTATAGCTTTTTGAAACGCCGAAGCCGTTTTCATAGCACACTCCCAGCATAAACCGGGCGTTTGTTTGCGATACGGTATACTCTCCGTGAGCAAGATCCCGAAACTGCACAAGCGCTCTTCTTCTGTTCTCAGGCGTTTCGGTTTTCAACAGCATAACCGCAAGCTCACACTGTGCCGCCGGATCGCCCAAGCTCTCGCCGCGAAACAGATCGAGCAGACGCTCAAATTCCGGGGAAAGGATGATGTTCTCTTCCATTTTTTCGTCCTCCGTAACAAATGTGATCGGTTCTGAGTATAGTATAGCACACTTTTCCGTTTTGACCGCGCGCGAATGTTGCTTTCCGGCTTTCCCCATGCTATAATAACGACAGCAGAGATTGGGGAGGGCATACTATGCGGCTGGAACTGATAGGCATCGAAAAATCATTCGGAGAAAAGCGGGTACTCAAAGGCGTTTCCTTTACGGCGGACGGCGGCAAGGCGTTCGGGTTGCTCGGCAGGAACGGTGCCGGAAAAACGACCTCCATACGAATCTTAATGAATGTCTTTCCCGCCGACGGCGGCGAGATCAGGATTGACGGTATGCCGATCGACTACCACAAAATCCGCTTCGGCTATCTGCCGGAGGAACGGGGGCTGTATCCCAAAAAGCCGGTGATCGACCAGCTTGTCTATTTTGCCGAACTCAAAGGCATGAACCGCAGGGACGCTATAAAAGCCGTTGACTACTGGCTCGAGCGGCTTGAGATGAGCGAATACCGCGGCAAGCGGCTGGACACCCTCTCGAAAGGGAACCAGCAGAAAATTCAGCTTGTGACCGCGCTTGCCCACGATCCCGAGATCGTGATTCTGGACGAGCCTTTTTCGGGGCTTGATCCGGTCAATGCCATGCTCCTCAAAAATGTGGTGAAGGAGCAGATCACACGGGGAAAGATCGTGCTTTTTTCGAGCCACCAGATGAACTACATCGAAGAATTTTGCGACAGCATCGGGATCATTCATGACGGCAGGGTGGCGATCTGCGGCGATCTGCGCGACATCAAGCGGGACTATCCACGCGACCGGCTGGTGGTCGCCGCCCCGAACCCCGAGCCGATTCGGGCGGACTTCGGCGACGCCTGCACGGTATGCGAGGACGGCGCTTTGCTGATCCGGCTTGACAGCCCTGACCGTAAGCAGGAGGTCATGAAACGGCTGGTCGAGCGGTACGATGTGGCCGGGCAGCTGGCGGCGCTGGTCGAGGCGCGCACCGGTGTGCGCCCGGCCGTG